>NZ_JAHWLU010000011.1:0-67803 GCF_022134725.1 Buttiauxella sp. S19-1 | reverse complement strand
AAATAAATCACTTAATTACATAAAGGTTTTACAATGAAGAAAATCATTCTGGCTAGTCTTATTGCTACCGCTACTTGTTCATCTTATGCAGCTAATACCGCCACTCTGAACGTTAATGGCACGTTAACTATGGGGGCCTGCACACCCGTTCTCAGCAATGGTGGCGTGATTGATTACGGAAATATAACTTTAGGTGACTTGTCAGCTACAGAAGATAATCAAATGGGCTCAAAAGATGTCACGCTTGAAATTAATTGTGAATCTCCAGTGAAAGTCGGTTTTACAACAATTGATAATCGCCCAAATACTAAAGTGCCGATGGATGTAGTGTTTGCTAACGGTAAAAAGGCAGGTGAGTCGTATACGGGTTATATTAATGGTTTAGGTACCACTGCCGAAGGGGCTAAAATCGGTGCTTATGGGGTGAAGGTTAAATATGACCAGGCCCTGGCTGATGGTGTTTCTGCTCAAATGATTTACGAACAAAGTTTATCTGGCTCCTGGACAGTGATCACTGATGCGGGTGCCGGGGTGTATTTCCAGGAAGCTAACATTCGTACTATGACTGTTGGGATTGATGGAGTTCCGGTGGCATTTACAACCGCGACTATTCCGCTGGAAGTTGCAATGGCTATTGCTCCAACGGATACTTTAGGGATTACCGATGAAGCCATTCTGGATGGTGAACTCACTATCAGTATGGTATATCTTTAATTTCGTAATATAACAATTTAATACCCTCGCAAGAGCGAATGAGTTGAGATTAAGTTTATAAAGTAGCGTACATCCTTGTGACAAAATTAGCGGGGCTTTTGTGGGCGACCCGGCCCCGCTTACCTGGTTCTGTTCCCTCTCCTGGGGGAGAGGGCTAGGGTGAGGGCGTTACTTAAATCCGACCCTTTTATGCGGTTGATATACCGTTTCCAGCTCCGCAATCTCCTCAGGCTTCAGTGTTAAATCCACCGCTGCCAATAAATCATCCAACTGATGTTCACGAGAAACGCCAATAATCGGTGCAGCAATCCCCGGTTTACTCAGCAACCACGCCAGTGCTACTTGCGCGCGCGTAACGCCTTTATCATCTGCAACATTCGCCAGCCGCTCCGCAATTAGCGCATCGTTTTCATGGCTGGCATCGTATAGATCTTTACCGACTTCATCAGAGACTGAGCGCGCCGTAGTGTCACCCCACGGACGAGTCAATTTGCCTCTGGCCAACGGGCTCCATGGGATCACCGCGATCCCTTGTTCGTAGCACAGCGGTAGCATATCGAGTTCTTCTTCACGATAGATCAGATTGTAGTGATCCTGCATAGTGACAAACCGCGCCCAGCCATGTTGATCTTGCAAAGCCAACGCCTGAGCCAGTTGTGAACTGTGCATCGATGAAGCTCCGATATATCGTGCTTTACCTGCTTTCACCACGTCATTGAGTGCTTCAAGGGTCTCTTCAATTGGCGTGTTGTAATCCCAGCGGTGGATTTGTAACAGATCGACGTAATCGGTTCCCAGGCGTTTCAGGCTGTCATCTATCGAACGCATAATCTGCGCGCGCGAAAGTCCTTCGGGCAAATCACCAACTGGGAAGTAAACTTTGGTGGCGAGGACGGCATCTTCACGGCGCATGAAATCTTTCAAGGCGCGCCCGACAATCTCTTCGCTGCTACCGTCGGAATAGCTATTGGCGGTATCAAAGAAATTAATGCCGTTATCGATGGCGTGTTTGATGATGAGACGGCTGCTCTCTTCAGGAAGCGTCCAGGCGTGATTGCCACGGTCTGGCTCACCATAGGTCATACAACCCAGGCAAAGACGGGAAACTTTGAGGTCTGTTTTTCCTAACGTGTTGTATTGCATGGTTCCACTCCAGCTATTCAGGATCTTTTAAGCATAGCAGGAGTGGAGCAGGGGATTATTTAAGCCAGTCGCGGATTCGGTTTTCCATACCGATGGCATCCAGGCCTATGGCGGCGCGTGCCTCTTCCTGTGTGCCTTGCGGGATGAAGTAATCAGGCAAACCGATATTCAGCACCGGAACCACCTTACGGTTGGCCATCAACACTTCGTTGACGCCACTACCAGCACCGCCAATTACCGCATTTTCTTCGATGGTGACCAGCGATTCATGGCTGGTAGCCAACTCAAGAATCAACGCTTCATCAAGCGGCTTCACAAAACGCATATCGACCAGCGTTGCGTTAAGGGATTGAGCAACGGCTTCGGCTTCTGGCAACAATGTGCCGAAGTTCAGCAGCGCAATTTTTTCACCTGCGCGTTTCTTAACACCTTTACCGATTGGCAGCGATTCCAGCGGTTGTAATTCAGCGCCAGTACCATTGCCACGTGGATAACGCACCGCTGATGGGCCGTCGTTGTAGTGATAACCGGTGTGCAGCATCTGGCGGCATTCGTTCTCATCACTGGGTGTCATGATGACCATTTCTGGAATGCAGCGCAGGAAGGATATGTCGAACGCGCCCTGGTGGGTTTGCCCGTCAGCGCCGACAATACCAGCACGGTCGATGGCAAATAACACCGGCAACTTCTGGATAGCGACGTCGTGAATCACCTGATCGTACGCGCGTTGCAGGAAGGTGGAGTAAATGGCGACAACGGGTTTATAACCGCCAATCGCCAGACCAGCGGCGAACGTCACAGCGTGCTGTTCTGCGATTGCGACATCAAAATATTGCGACGGATACTGGCGTGAAAACTCTACCATGCCAGAGCCTTCACGCATCGCAGGCGTTACGGCCATCAGTTTGTCGTCTTTGGCTGCGGTTTCGCATAACCAGTTACCGAAGATTTTCGAATAGCTTGGCAGGCCGCCAGCGGCTTTCGGCAGCGTGCCGCTTTGCGGGTCAAACTTAGGCACCGCGTGGAAGCTAATTGGGTCTTTTTCAGCTGGCGCGTAGCCACGGCCTTTTTTGGTCATGATGTGCAGGAATTGCGGGCCGTTCAGGTCACGCATGTTTTTCAGCGTATTGACCAGGCCGACAACGTCATGCCCATCAACGGGGCCAATATAGTTAAAGCCTAACTCTTCAAACAACGTGCCCGGTACCACCATGCCTTTCAGGTGCTCTTCGGTACGTTTGAGTAGTTCTTTAATCGGCGGCACGCCGGAGAACACTTTTTTCCCGCCTTCACGCAGCGAAGAATAGAGTTTCCCGGAAAGCAGTTGCGCGAGGTGGTTATTCAGCGCGCCGACGTTTTCGGAGATCGACATTTCATTGTCGTTGAGTATAACGAGCATGTTCGGGCGAATGTCACCCGCGTGGTTCATCGCTTCAAACGCCATACCCGCGGTGATTGCGCCATCGCCAATCACACAGACGGTACGGCGGTCTTTACCTTCTTTTCCGGCGGCCACTGCAATGCCAATTCCGGCACTGATTGAGGTCGACGAATGGCCGACGCTCAATACGTCATATTCGCTTTCGGCGCGCCATGGGAAAGGATGCAGGCCACCTTTCTGACGAATGGTGCCAATTTTGTCACGGCGGCCAGTAATGATTTTATGCGGATAAGCCTGATGTCCGACGTCCCAGATTAACTGGTCGAACGGCGTGTTATACACATAGTGAAGCGCCACGGTCAGTTCTACCGTGCCAAGACCTGAGGCAAAGTGCCCGCTGGAACGGCTTACGCTATCGAGCAGGTAACGACGCAGCTCGTCGCACAGTTTCGGTAAACTCTCTTTTGGCAACAGGCGTAGCTCAGGGGCTGATTCCACCAGTGCGAGGGTCGGGTATTTGGCAATATCAAAACTCATTAAATTAGAAACTCATCTTATTTATCACGTTGGATGATATAGCTCGCTAACGCTTCAAGTGCGGTAGTGTCTAACGACTGGCGAGCCAGGCCTTCCAGCGCCCGGAGAGATTCCTGATAGAGATCCCACGCTTTGGTTTTGGCATTTTCTAGCCCTAGCAGTGCCGGATAAGTGCTCTTACCCAGTTGCTGATCCGCGCCCTGACGTTTACCCAGTGTCGCGGTATCACCGATGACATCGAGAATATCGTCCTGCACCTGGAATGCCAGGCCGATGCTGTCGGCATAATGGTCGAGTAACGGCAGGGCGTTACGGCCCGCATCACCTGCGCTTAATGCGCCCAGGCGAACTGCTGCACGAATTAACGCGCCGGTTTTATGACGATGAATACGCTCAAGACTTTGTAGGTCAACATGCTGGCCTTCGGCTTCCAAATCTAACGCCTGGCCGCCACACATACCGGCAACGCCACTGGCGGTTGCCAGTTCTTTTACCATCGCCAGTCTGTCTGCAATCGCCACGCCAGCCATTGGCGCATCACTTAGTATAGAAAACGCCAGGGTTTGTAGGGCATCTCCGGCTAAAATGGCGCTCGCTTCACCGAATTTGATGTGGCAGGTCGGTTGGCCACGACGCAAATCGTCGTCATCCATGGCAGGTAAATCGTCATGGATCAATGAATAAGCGTGGATGCATTCGATTGCCGCAGCTGGGGCATCCAGAGTTTCTTGCGCTATGCCGAACATTTCCCCGGTCGCGTAGACCAGGAAAGGGCGCAGTCTCTTGCCACCAAATAGTGCACCATAGTGCATGGCCTCAACCAGAGGAGTGTTCTGAAACGGTAGCGGCGCTAAAAAACGCAGCAGCGCATCGTTGGCCCGCTCGGCGTGGGCCTGCAACTGATGGTTAAAATCCATTTACTCGTTATCCGGGGTAAAAGGCTTGAGTGGAGCGTCTTCGCTATCGTTTAGCAGGATTTGCACGCGTTGTTCTGCTTGCTGCAGTTTCACCTGACCTTGACGTGCGAGCTGCACACCACGTTCAAATTCATTTAACGCCTCTTCGAGTGCTAAATCGCCGCTCTCAAGACGAGTAACTATCTGCTCAAGCTCCACAAGCGCAGTTTCAAAACTGGCCGGGACTTCGGTTTTTTTCGGCATAGTGAATGTCTGACTCTAATAATTTTTGCGACTCTGCAATGGTAGCGGAAACTGGCAAGCAAGTAACCATGAGCATGTTGGTTAGCAGAGGTTAGTGATATACTTGCGCGCCTCGGATGCAGCGGCAACTCGCCGTTGCAGTTCTTTAAGTCTTCCAGCCCGCATGATTAGTCATGCCTGGCTCATCAACGAATCTAAGCCGCCATGAAGTTTATCATTAAATTGTTCCCGGAAATCACCATCAAGAGTCAATCTGTGCGCATACGCTTTATTAAAATGCTCACCGGGAACATTCGCAACGTTTTAAAACACTACGATGAAGATCTGGCGGTTGTTCGCCACTGGGACAACATTGAAGTTCGCGCTAAAGATGAAAATCAGCGTATCGCCATTCGTGAAGCGTTGACCCGCATTCCTGGGATTCACCATATTCTGGAAGTCGAAGATGTGCCGTTTACCGATTTGCACAATATCTTTGAACAGGCGCTGGAGCTTTATCGCGAGCAACTGGAAGGCAAAACCTTCTGTGTGCGTGTGAAACGTCGTGGTAAGCATGAGTTCAGCTCAATTGAAGTTGAACGTTATGTTGGTGGCGGCCTGAATCAACACATTGAATCAGCGCGTGTAAAACTGACTAAACCTGATGTGACCGTTAATCTGGAAATTGAAAACGACCGCCTGCTGCTGGTGAAAGGCCGTTATGAAGGCATTGGCGGTTTCCCGATTGGCACGCAAGAAGATGTGCTGTCGCTGATTTCCGGTGGTTTCGACTCCGGTGTTTCCAGCTACATGCTGATGCGCCGCGGTTGCCGTGTGCACTATTGCTTCTTTAACCTCGGTGGTGCAGCGCACGAAATCGGCGTGAAACAAGTGGCGCACTATTTGTGGAACCGTTTTGGTAGTTCGCACCGCGTGCGTTTCGTGGCGATTAACTTCGAACCTGTGGTTGGCGAAATCCTCGAGAAAGTGGAAGACGGTCAGATGGGCGTGGTGCTGAAGCGTATGTTTGTGCGCGCGGCTTCCAAAGTGGCCGAGCGTTATGGCGTGCAGGCACTGGTGACCGGCGAAGCATTGGGCCAGGTTTCCAGCCAGACGCTGACCAACCTGCGTTTAATCGACAACGTTTCCGATACGCTGATTTTGCGTCCGCTGATCTCTCACGATAAAGAGCACATCATCGATCTGGCACGTGAAATCGGTACCGCTGACTTTGCGCGTACCATGCCGGAATACTGCGGTGTGATTTCGAAAAGCCCAACCGTCAAAGCGGTGAAAGCGAAGATTGAAGCAGAAGAAGCCAATTTCGATTTCTCCATTCTTGACCGCGTGGTTGAAGAAGCAACCAATATCGACATCCGTGAGATAGCCAATCAATCCAAAGAAGTGGTAACGGAAGTTGAAACCGTTGACGCATTTGGCCCGAATGATGTGCTGTTGGATATTCGTTCTATCGACGAACAAGACGATAAGCCATTTAAGCCAGAAGGCGTGGAAGTGGCTTCACTGCCATTCTATAAACTGAGCACCGCATTCGGTGATTTGGATCAGAGCAAAAATTATTTGCTGTGGTGCGATCGCGGTGTGATGAGCCGTTTGCAGGCGCTGTATCTGCGCGAGCAAGGTTTTGAGAACGTGAAGGTTTATCGCGCGTAAATTCTACGCCCTCATCCCGGTCTTCTCCCTCAGGGAGCTGTCTCTTATACACAACTCACCCGGGCATTTTGTCAGGGTGAGACCTGTAAGCCTCGTTGATTTTCCGTTCACCCGTGCGTTCTGTTATCTCTTTAATTTCCGAAAACGGTGAACGTATCAAGGGGTTAACGCCAACCCCTTGATAATCCAGGCGCCCGGTCATTAAATTGCCGCTTGCGGCGATTGATTTGCCGGGAGTCCGGGTTCTTAGGGTGGCGACGGTGGCCACCCTAAGACGTTCACCAGTTCAGTGGCTATATGAAACACTGAACGTCGGGTGAGCGGAACTGTCTCCCGTCTCACAAAGATGTGACGAAGAGACAGCTCAGGGAGAGGGTCTGAGTGAGGGTGCTTTAGTAATCCCGGTAACTGTAAATCCCTGCCGCCAACACCAACTGTTGTGAAACCTCATGAGCTTTCTCACGGCTCACCAGTAAATCAATAATCTTCAGTGCAAAATCAATTGCCGTTCCCGGCCCCTGGCTGGTTAACAAGTTGACTCGAGGGTCCCAGACTATGCGTTTATCCTGCCACTGGGCTTCCGGAATAGTTTCTTTCAGGCCAGGAAAACCAGTCATATTCGCCACTGGAAATAGCTCATGTGGAACGAGTACCGTACCGGCTGCGGCACAAATGGCGGCGACAATACGCCCTGAAAGATGGAACTGGCGCACGGTTTCAACTAACAACGGGCTATCGCGAAAACACTCCGCGCCTTTCAATCCACCGGGTAGCACGATGATGTCGAACTCTCCGTCTGCCACTTCAACCAGCGGGGCATCCGCCAGTAGTTTTACCCCACGTGAACAGGTTATCGTCAGGTTTCCGTCGCTGGCAACGCTTGCTGTGGTGACGCTAATACCACCGCGAACCAGAAGATCAATTGTGGTGACCGCTTCTGTTTCTTCAGTTCCAGGAGCCAGGCAAACCAGTGCTCGAGCGCTCATATTCATTCTCCTTACGCTTAATCTGTTCATACAAGCGGCTGTTCACTGGCACAGACAGGCCATGGGCGCGCGCGCGTTGCAGTAAATAACCCGTGATGTAATCAATCTCGGTGTGGCGTTCGACTCGCACGTCCTGAAGCATTGATGAGATGTTCGCCGCCGTACTTTCGATAACGTTGCTGACATAATAAAGCAGGTCTTCGGCAGAGGTATGGTGGCCTTCGCGCTCCATCACCACCGCCACTTCCTGGCAAATCTCGGTGATTTCAAATTGATGATGGCGCAGCTCACCATTCGGGCAATTGTAGAGTGCGGTCAGTGGGTTTATCACACAGTTTACCGCTAGCTTTTTCCAGTTGGCGAACTGAATGTCGTTATGCCAGGCCATTTCAGGTAATGCGTGGTGCAGCATATCGGCAAGGAAACTAAAATCGTTGCCCGCTTCGTTTCCAGGCCCAATATGCGTGATGCCGTTCGCGACATGAATAATCAGGTTTCCGTCACGACGCGCCGCATGAGTGGTGACGCCAGACAACAGCGGCTGCGGGATTGTGCGCAATTCTTCAAGTGTACCCATGCCGTTGTGTAGCAGCAGAATAGGGCAGTGTACCGGTAGAGTACTGGCCAGGGTTTTCACAGCACCTGAAACCTGCCAGGCTTTCAGCGTTACCAGCAGTAAATCACTATTGGCGAGAAAATCAGGATCGTTGGCGATAAACGTTTGATTGAAGACGCTGCCATCGGTTTCAATCACGTTGACATGACAAAATGGCTGCGGCACACGCAACCATCCCTGAACTTCATGTCCTTGTTTAAAAAGTGATGCCAGCCAAAGTTGGCCGAGCGCACCGCAACCCAGCACGGTAATTTTCATTTTGCCTCCCCATCAGCGTTTAGCCACTGATGTTGTACATATTCTCTATTATACAGGGCTCTGGGCTGCTTTAACGGGTTGTTTTGCTCGGCTCAGCAGGTATTATGCAACGCAACAAGAAGAGAGGGAGAAGAAAGCATGCCATCTTTTGACATCGTGTCTGAAATTGATATCCAGGAAGTACGTAACGCGATTGAAAACGCGGAGCGCGAGGTTGCAACTCGTTTTGACTTCCGTAATGTGCCAGCAACGTTTGAACTGAATGAGAAAAATCAGTCCATTAAAGTTGCCAGCGAGTCTGATTTCCAGGTTAACCAACTGTTGGATATTCTTCGTGCCAAGCTGCTCAAGCGCGGTATCGAAGGGGCTTCAATTGATGTGCCGGAAGAGTTTGTGCACAGCGGTAAAACCTGGAGCGTGGAAGCTAAGCTCAAGCAGGGCATTGAATCTGCTATCGCCAAGAAAATCGTCAAGCTGATTAAAGACAGCAAGGCCAAAGTTCAGGTGCAGATTCAGGGTGAAGAACTGCGCGTAACGGGCAAGTCTCGCGACGATTTACAGGCCGCAATGGCGCTGGTTCGTGGTGGTGATTTGGGTCAGCCGTTCCAGTTTAAGAACTTCCGCGATTAAAGCTCGCCCTCACCCCGGCCCTCTCCTGCAGGAGAGGGGGAAAAGAATATTCCCTCTCCCTCAGGGAGAGGGTTAGGGTGAGGGTTGTTTTACCAACTGTTCAATCTCAAACCTGTTCGTCAGCTTACTGTCGATCTTCACGTAAGCGCTGCGCTCCTGCGCAATAATATTCACTTCACTTACGCCCGCTTGAGCCAGCAAACGCTGCTTCAAAGATTCATCGGCGGCGACATCTTCAGGCAGCTCAACTCGTAGGCTGGCGACATAAGGTGGTTCTGTCATGGTGCTACTGACCAGCAGCCATATCATTGCCAGTAATGCTCCCGCCAGGAAGACGGTTTGCGAATCAAACAACCCATCAATCCAGCCACCCAACGAACCGCCAATCGCCACGCCCAGGAACTGGCTGGTGGAGTAAATCCCCATCGCCGTACCTTTGTAACCCGCTGGCGATTCTTTACTGATCAGCGAAGGTAAAATAGCTTCCATCAGGTTAAAGGCGAGGAAGAACAACTGCACACCCAACACCAGTTCCCAGAAGTGCGGGCCTGAGCCCCAAAGCACGATTTCAGCAATCAGCAGCAGTGCCACGCAGCCAACAAACACGCGCTTCATGCGGCGTTTTACTTCTGCATAAATGATAAAAGGCACCACCGATGCAAAAGCAATAAGCATGGTGCAGAGGTAAATTTTCCAGTGCTCAGCCGCTGGGAAACCGGCTTGTTCGAGCTGGCCCGGAAGGGCGACAAACGTCGACATCAACATAATGTGCAGGCACATGATGCCAAAGTTGAGCTTGAGTAATTTCGGCTCCGCCAGCACTTTGCTAAAGCAGCCTTTGACCATGCCTGACTCGCGGTTCAGCACATGATTTTTGGAATTTGGCACCACCAACAGAGTTATCAGAATGCCGCAGGCTGCCAGAATCGCAATCATCCAGAACAAAGCATTTAAGCCAAGGCTATGAGTAATGATTGGGCCGAGGACCATCGCAATGGCGAACGTAACCCCAAAACTCACACCGATAAACGCCATCGCTTTGGTTCGGTTTTGCTCACGGGTTAAATCAGAAAGCAGTGCCATGACGGCTGCGGCAATGGCACCCGAGCCTTGCAACGCACGGCCAAGGATCACGCCCCAGATAGATTCAGAAAGTGCGGCAATCACGCTGCCGAGAACGAAAATCAGCAAGCCGCCAATAATCAGCGGTTTGCGGCCAATGCGGTCAGAAAGCAGGCCAAAAGGGATCTGGAAGATAGCTTGCGCCAGGCCATAAATACCGATGGCGATGCCAATCAGTGCTTCGCTTGCGCCCTGTAAGGCCATCCCATAAGTAGTAAGAACGGGCAGCACCATAAACATGCCGAGCATGCGCAGTGAAAAGACCGTGCCTAAACCCCACGTCGCACGTAACTCGACGGGCGTCATTTTATAATCGTTCATTACCACCTCAGATAAAATGCAGGCCTTAGTGTAGTGCGTGGGTAAAGGGGGGTAAATGGATACATTGATAGTACTAATAAAAAAGGGCACCGAAGTGCCCTTTTATCAGGTTCAGAACTTACCAGACGTAAGTCAGCAGATTATGTGAATCTGGCACCATGAAATCGACCGACATCATCACGCTCAGTGAAGTGATAGCGACGATGGAAAAGACGAACAGTTTGCGCGCCCAGACTTTATCGTCTTCCACTTTATATCCGCGTAATGCCATGCCCAACCACCAGACGCTCACCGCAGCAGCTACCACCAGATATTTATACCCAGCGTAACCACCCAGAGTCAGCATCAGCGTGGCAACAGCGAACGCAATGATATACAGCGTGATGTGGTTCTTGGCGACCGAAATCCCTTTAACCACTGGCAACACCGGAATGTTAGCAGCCTGGTAATCTTTAAAGCGGAAGATGGCAATCGCATAGGAATGCGGCATCTGCCACAGGCTAAAGATAGCCAGCAGGATCAAAGCACCGGTGTCAAACTCGCCGGTCACCGCACAGTAACCAATCACTGGCGGTGCTGCACCGGAAAGGCTGCCAATCAGTGTGCCGTAGACAGATTTGCGCTTCATGTACAGGCTATAAACGCCGACATAAACCACAAAGCCCATCACGCCTAACCACATGGCTAGCGGATTAGCACCAAACCACAGCAGCATGAAGCCAGCAATACCCAACAAGGTGGCGTATACCAGCGAGGTTTTCGGCGCAATCAGGCCTTTGACCAGAACCCTGTTCTTGGTTCGCTCCATCTTGCGGTCGATGTCACGGTCGATGAAGTTGTTATATACACAACCCGACGCCACGACCAACGACACCCCAACAAGAGTGGAGATGAACAGGGAATAATCAATGCTGCCCTTTGAGGCCAGTAAAAATCCCCCAATGACAGAAATTAAATTGCCGAAAATAATTCCTGGTTTAGTGACTTGTAGGTACCGCTTCATCATATAGGCTGCTCTTAGTGAACCATCATGTTCTGGTTGAGGTTCCACATAATCCAGATAGAGCCGACCACCAGAATGGCTATTATCAGTGCGGTAAAGACAAAGGCCACCAGGTTCCAACGCTCTTCAGAAGAGGTGTTCATGTGCAGGAAGCACACCAGGTGAACCAAAATCTGTACCACGGCACTAACCAGTACCGTGCCGAGAATCACGGCATGGGAGGCTGTTCCTGACATCACCATCCAGAACGGGATTGCCGTTAGGATTATCGACAGGATAAAGCCGGTCAGATACGTTTTAACGCTACCGTGGTGGGCGCCTGCGTGTTCAGTTGAATGACTCATTACATCGCCCCCATCAGATAAACAACAGAGAATACGCAGATCCATACTACGTCCAGGAAGTGCCAGAACAAGCTCAGGCACATCAGGCGAGTACGGTTAGCGCTGGTCAGGCCGCGACGGTAGACGTGGAACATCATCAACGCCATCCAGACCAGACCAGAAGTCACGTGCAGACCGTGCGTTCCGACCAGGGCAAAGAAGCCTGACAGGAAGCCGCTACGATCCGGCCCGAAACCTTCTTTAATCAGGTGATGGAATTCATAGATTTCCATCCCGACGAAGCCCGCACCAAACAGGAAAGTCAGCGCCAGCCAGGAGATAACCTGGCTCTTGTTGTCTTTGTTCATGGCGATGATCGCCATGCCGTAAGTGATGGAGCTGAACAACAGCAGGGCAGTTTCGACCAGCACAAACGGCAGTTCGAAAATGTCTTTCCCTGCCGGGCCGCCGGCAGTGCCGTTCACCAGAACAGCATAAGTAGCAAACAAGCAACAGAACAGAATGCAGTCGCTCATCAGGTAGATCCAGAAACCAAAGACCTTATTGGTTCCTGCATCGTGATGCCCATGCTCAGCGGCGTGGGCGTTAGCGTGAGTGAGAGTTTCAGTTGACATTTTTCAGCCCTGCTTTGGTAATTTCATCGAAATGCTGGTTTTCCAGTTTTTCGACTT
This sequence comes from Buttiauxella sp. S19-1, assembly GCF_022134725.1. Lineage (NCBI taxonomy): Bacteria > Pseudomonadati > Pseudomonadota > Gammaproteobacteria > Enterobacterales > Enterobacteriaceae > Buttiauxella > Buttiauxella sp. S19-1. The sequence goes on along the minus strand of NZ_JAHWLU010000011.1, from coordinate 55,264 downwards.
CCGCAACCGGAACGTAGTAATCCACATCTTCGTCGAAGCTTTTCGCAATCCAGGTGATGATGATGCCGGCAAAGCCAACAATCGCCAGCCACCAGATGTGCCAGATCATCGCGAAACCAAACACGGTAGCGAACGCGGCAATAATGATGCCCGCAGCGCTGTTACGTGGCATATGAATTTCTTCATAATGCGCTGGCTGTTTGTACGCTTCGCCTTTCTCTTTCATTTCCCAGAATGCATCACGCTCATGAACGTGTGGCAAGTGGGCAAAGTTGTAGAACGGAGGAGGGGAGGAGGTTGCCCACTCCAGCGTACGGCCACCCCACGGGTCACCGGTCAGGTCGCGGTTCTGCTCACGGTCACGAATTGAGACGTAGAACTGAATCAGCTGGCACAGGATGCCCAGAGCAATCAGCGCGGCACCACAAGCTGCAACAACCAGCAGAGTGTGGAACTGCGGATCAATCTGCTGGCTCAGACGACGGGTCATACCCATGAAGCCCAGCACGTACAACGGCATAAATGCTACGAAGAAACCGATGATCCAGAACCAGAAGGCGCGCTTGCCCCAGGTTTCATTCAGCGTGAAGCCAAAGGCTTTTGGCCACCAGTAAGTCAGGCCTGCGAAGCAACCGAATACCACACCACCGATAATCACGTTATGGAAGTGAGCAATCAGGAACAGACTGTTATGCAGTACGAAGTCAGCACCCGGAACCGCTAACAGAACACCGGTCATGCCACCGATAGAGAAGGTGACGACGAAACCAATGGTCCACAGCATTGCGGAGTTGAACTCAATACGGCCTTGATACATGGTGAACAGCCAGTTGAAGATCTTCACCCCGGTCGGGATGGCGATAATCATGGTGGCGATACCAAAGAAGGCGTTAACGTTCGCGCCGCTGCCCATGGTGAAGAAGTGGTGCAGCCAAACGATGAACGACAGTACCGTAATCGCGATGGTCGCCCACACCAGAGAGGTGTAACCGAACAGGCGTTTTTTCGAGAATGTCGCAACCACTTCAGAGAACACACCAAACACCGGCAGCACCAGAATATAAACTTCCGGATGGCCCCATGCCCAGATGAGGTTGATATACATCATCATGTTGCCACCCATATCATTGGTAAAGAAATGGGTGCCAAGGTAGCGGTCAAGGGTTAACAGTGCGACGGTCACGGTGAAGATTGGGAATGCCGCGATAATCAGTACGTTGGTACACAGCGAAGCCCAGGTAAACACCGGCATTTTGAACATTGTCATGCCAGGCGTACGCATATTAAGGATAGTAACGAAGAAGTTAATACCCGTTAATGTCGTACCGATACCCGAGAGTTGCAGTGCCCATATCCAGTAGTCGACGCCGACCCCCGGACTGTATTCAATGCCTGATAGCGGTGGATAAGCCACCCAACCGGTTTGCGCGAATTCACCTACCCCAAGAGACAGGTTAACCAGCACCACACCCACAACGGTGAACCAGAAGCTCAGGTTGTTCAGGAATGGGAAGGCTACGTCACGCGCACCAATCTGCAACGGCACGACAACGTTCATCAGGCCGATAACAAATGGCATCGCTACGAAGAAGATCATGATTACGCCGTGGGCGGTAAAGATCTGGTCGTAGTGATGAGGTGGCAGGAAGCCTGCTTCTCCGGCGGAGGCCAGCACTTGCTGACTACGCATCATGATGGCATCGGCAAAGCCACGCAGCAGCATGACGATAGCGACGATCACATACATGATGCCGAGGCGTTTGTGGTCAACCGAGGTGAACCACTCTTTCCATAAATATTCCCACTTACCGAAGTAAGTGATAGCTGCAACTAGCGCCAGTCCCCCGACGATAATTGCTGCCACCGTAACCATGATAATGGGTTCATGGTATGGGACTGAATCCAGTGTAAGTTTTCCGAACATCGTATTATTCCTCGGCCCCTTAGTGAGAGGTTTCCGCGTGACTCATGTCCATGCCTTCCATACCTTCATGTGCTGCGTGCTCACCTTCTGGCTGGGTCATGTCCATGCTCTTCCCGTGTCCCATGAATTTGTTAATAACGTCTTTAAACAAATCAGGTTTAACAGCGGAGAAGTATTCGACTTTGTTGTATTCGCTTGGTGCTGCAAGCTTCTCGTAAGTCGCCATGTCATTCATGACTTCTGGAGATTGTTTCGCTTTAGCAACCCATTGGTTAAAGGTATCCATATCCGGTGTGGCGATAGCCTTAAACTTCATACCGGAGAAACCTTTACCGCTGTAGTTAGACGAAATACCGTCGTAGGTGCCTGCTTCGTCTGCAATCAGGTGCAATTTAGTCTGCATACCTGCCATTGCGTAGATCTGGCTACCCAGTTGCGGAATAAAGAAGGAGTTCATCACCGAGTTAGAAGTGATTTTGAATTCCACCGGGGTGTTGGCCGGGAAGGCAATTTCATTAACCGTTGCAATACCTTGCTCTGGATAGATGAAGAACCATTTCCAGTCCATAGCGATAACTTCGATGGTCACCGGCTTCGCATCGTGAACAAGCGGTTTGCTTGGCTCAAGAGCGTGCGTGGTTTTCCAGGTTAGTACCGCGAGGAAGATGACGATAAGGATAGGAATCGTCCAGACCACAGCTTCAACTTTGTTCGAGTGCGACCAGTTGGGGCTGTATTTGGCGTTTTTGTTTGAAGCACGATACTTCCAGGCAAAACCGATAGCCATTGCGATAGCGGGTATAACGACTATCAACATCAGCCCAATAGCTGTCAGTATCAATGAACGTTGTTCCAGTCCAATTTGTCCTTTGGGGTCCAGAAGCGCAGAATCACAGCCACTCAGTAAAAAAGTGCCTGTAATTAATGCCAACCATCCCAAACTTTTATTGTATTTCCTGAGTCTCATTTAACGACCTCAATTCCGGGGAGCTCTAATTGTCGTTTAAAGTGTGAAGGCATTTTACGGGAAGGTTACATTACTGTAAACATGAATGGCGTAGTGTCAGTAGGGTGTTACCGGGTTCTGCCAACAATGTCACATAGAATGCAACAAACTGTAAAATATCGAGATAGCCCGCAGGCTGGCTGAGTTATAACGAAAACCTGCTTTGTCACAAATAGTACAGGTTAATTGGTATAACCAATCATTTTAATAAACATAATTTTAACAAATTAGCATCAATTGCTAAACGAAATGATCTACAAATTTATTTAACCAAAAGCTGAATCGGTTAAAGGCAGGGGGGGAATAATTTTCCTGCTAATAATGTAAAAAAAGAGTTTTGCTGACGAGAAATAATTCACCCCAGACAACGTTGTGTGTTAATCGAACAATATAGTTACACACCGAAACTTATTATTTTTATTTACCTACGACTTCTACATTAAAGCTGTTTTCCGTAAGGCCAGGTAATCAAGTAACCCGCCAAACACAATCCCACCGATAGCAAACAACGCTCCCCACTCCAGGAACTGAATGTTGAACGCCCAATTAGTCAGACCCGTAGCGTTGGTAATCAACACCACAAGCCAGACCGCCAGAAGTGCACAACCTAGCATTAACGCTCTTAGCGCAATGCGATAGGCTGAAGAAAACTCGCTTCGCGGTAAGAAACTATCGTTATTCTGGGTGTATTCCAGCGTGGTTCTGCAAACCAACAGGAGCAGGATGCCCGGCACTGCTGCAACAACGGAGAATAAATAAAACGTCGGCCAGCCCTGAGCTTCAACGAACCAACCGGCTATCGGCCCCACGTAAACTCGCCCTACGGCGGAGAGTGCAGATAGCAGCGCAAATTGGGTCGCAGAAAACGATTTATTACATAACGTCATCAGCAGCGCGACAAATGCTGCTGTGCCCATACCGCCACAGAGATTTTCAAAGAAGACCGCTGAAGCCATGCTGATCATATGCTTATCGGTTATCGACAGGAGCCAATAACCCGCGTTGGAAACCCCCTGTAAAATGCCAAATATTAGCAGGGCGCGGAACAGCGACAGGCGCTGCATCAAAATGCCGCCGTACAAGGCACCGATAATGGTGGCAATCAGACCCAGTGATTTATTCACCATGCCGACTTCACCCGCGTCAAAACCCACACCACGGATCAAAAATGTGGTGGTTAAACTCATGGCGAATGCATCGCCAAGTTTGTACATCACAATCAGCAGCAGAATGAGCCACGCATTGTTGCGACCAAAAAAATCACGCAGCGGGGCGACGACTGCTTGTTCCAGGCTTCTGGGAACCGGTATCGCGTCAGTCGGTTCTGGGGCCAGTAAAGTTGCGATGATACATGGCAACATCAGTGCCGCCATCAGCCAGTACATGCCTTGCCAGCCGAGGTGTCTGTCGGCAAGCCAGAGCGCTAAACCACCAGAAACTAACATTGCCAGGCGGTAGCCCAACACGCTGATTGCCGCGCCTGTACCCCGTTCTTCGGCCGGGAGAACATCGGTTTTCCAGGCATCAAAGACGATATCTTGCGAGGCAGAGCAAAAAGCAATAATAACGGCCAGTGCCGCCATCCACCGCAATTGCGAACCGGGTTCCAGAAAACCCATACCGGCAATCGCAACCAACAGCAGTATCTGTGTAATCAGCAACCAACCACGCCGCCGACCGAGCAGCGGTGGCGTATATCTGTCCATCACTGGCGACCACAGGAACTTAAACACATAGGCTTGCCCGACGAGCGAGAAGAAACCAATGGTTTTAAGATCGATGTTCTCAACCGTCATCCATGCCTGAAGTGTGCCGGAGGTGAGAGCGAGAGGGAGGCCAGAAGCAAAGCCTAGAATCAACAGGATGGCTGATTTAGGCTGCTGAAAAAGACGAAGATAATGGTTGGGCATACTTTGCTCTGCAGCCAGCCCGCATGACACGGGCTGGTGGGGTATTAATTAACGAGCGTTCTGCTTAATAAAGTCATGAACGCTGGTGTCCTGGGCCATATCAGCAATGGTATCAGTCAATACAGAGTTTACTGCATTGGCGATATTCTTGTTGGTCGCCTGGAAAGCACCTTCTACGTTGTAATTAGAACGGTAGTTTTTGTTCAGCTTGTTGCCATTTTTCGCCGTCGCAATAATCATGATGTCAGCTTTGGTGGCGATGTTGTAACGCACGCTGCCCTGAGACACGTCAGCATACAATTGGTTTACGATGATTTGCAGGTCAACCGGGCTGCTTGGCCCAACCATATAACCACGAGCAGTCATCTGTTTTTCCAGCACTTCTTGCAGCAGGAAACGCAGGTCACGTGATGGAGTCAACGTCACTAATTGGTTATCGCGGCTGACTTTTGCCAGAGCCTGGTCTTTGCGCTGATCTGCACCATTGATACTTACAGTTACGCCCATCAGGCTTGGATCTTGCTGTGGCAGGCTGATAGTTGGAGAAACATCAATGGTGGTTGGTGGTGTTGCGCAGCTGGCCAGCATAAAAATGGCAACCAACGGGAAGAATAATTTTTTTAACATGTTCGCTATCTCAATGTACTCAAGGGGCAGGCAGATAAAAAATCACGCCATCATAACACTGCGGATGCCCAGTGGAAGCAGTTAACGCACGTAATTTCATCGCGTTGCGCTTTTTCTGAGCGGTTGCAAAGCAATCTGACCATTTTGGTCTCGATTAGTGCCGTAATCACATTAAGCTACAGGGGCTTGGGTAAGAAAATCAGACGAAAGCTAAATAATTGTTGTTATTCTGTTATTAAAACGGCAAAAAGCGGCTAACATTTAAAGGGATGAGTGGCATCTCTACGCAGTCGAGGAGAAAGTTCATGATGATACGCGAGCAAATAGAATCAAAATTAAGGGCAGCGTTTGAACCCGTGTTCCTGGAAGTCGTGGATGAAAGCTATCGTCACAATGTCCCGGCGGGTTCGGAGAGCCATTTCAAAGTGGTTCTTGTGAGTGACCGTTTCGCCGGCGAGCGTTTTTTAAATCGCCATCGAATGATTTACGGCACCTTAAGTGCTGAACTCTCTACCACTGTTCATGCGTTGGCTCTGCACACCTACACCATTAAGGAATGGGAAGGGTTGCAGGATACGATTTTCGCCTCTCCACCTTGCCGTGGAGCAGGAACAATCGCCTGAAGTTAACCTTCAGGCTTGCAACTGAGGGAACTTTTCCTTTATGTTGCGGTATATGAATCGTGTTTTATAAACGGCCTGCGGGCCGTTTTGTTTTGTCTGAAATAGCCGTTGTTAACGCAAGGCTTGGGCAATAAATCCAAAAGAACTGTGAAAAGGGCCGCAGCAACACTGTGTTGCCGTTCTCGACTCACCTTGGTGATGCCGCTATAATGCTGCGTCTTATTTTTCGGAATGTCTTCGGGACGATTCTGACGACAGGGAATGTGATTCTGATTCAGAAGGCATCCCGGTTCTGTGAAGCGCAATTGAGCGTTTCCAGAGTTGACCGAGCACTGTGATTTTTTGAGGTAACAAGATGCAAGTTTCAGTTGAAACCACTCAGGGCCTTGGCCGCCGTCTCACGATTACTATCGCTGCAGACAGCATCGAAACCGCTGTAAAAAGCGAGCTGGTCAACGTGGCAAAGAAAGCCCGTATCGACGGTTTCCGTAAAGGAAAAGTGCCGATGACTGTTATCGCACAACGCTATGGCGCTTCTGTTCGCCAGGACGTGTTGGGCGAACTGATGAGCCGCAACTTCGTTGACGCGATCATCAAAGAAAAAATCAATCCAGCTGGTGCACCGAACTACGTTCCAGGCGAATACAAACTGGGCGAAGACTTCACCTACGCGGTTGAGTTTGAAGTGTACCCAGAAGTTGAGCTGCAAGGTCTGGAAGCAATCGAAGTTGAAAAACCGGTTGTTGAAGTGACTGACGAAGACGTTGATGCAATGCTGGACACCCTGCGTAAACAGCAAGCGACCTGGAAAGATTCAGAAGCTGCTGCAACTGCAGAAGACCGCGTAACTATCGACTTCACCGGTTCTGTTGACGGCGAAGTATTCGAAGGCGGCAAAGCATCTGACTTCGTACTGGCAATGGGCCAGGGTCGTATGATCCCAGGCTTCGAAGACGGTCTGGTTGGTCACAAAGCTGGCGAAGAATTCACTATCGAAGTGACCTTCCCGGAAGATTACCACGCTGAAAACCTGAAAGGTAAAGCGGCTAAGTTCGACATCGTTCTGAAGAAAGTTGAAGAGCGTGAACTGCCAGAATTTACTGAAGAATTCATCAAGCGCTTTGGCGTTGAAGATGGTTCTGTTGCAGGCCTGCGTACCGAAGTGCGTAAAAACATGGATCGTGAGCTGAAAGGTGCTGTGCGTAACCGCATCAAGTCGCAAGCAATCGACGGTCTGGTTGACGCGAACAATATCGACGTTCCAGCAGCACTGATCGACAGCGAAATCGACGTTCTGCGTCGCCAGGCTGCACAGCGTTTTGGTGGCAACGAGAAACAAGCGCTGGAACTGCCACGTGAATTGTTCGAAGAACAAGCTAAACGTCGCGTAGTTGTTGGCCTGCTGCTGGGCGAAGTGATTCGTACCCATGAGCTGAAAGCTGACGAAGAACGCGTTAAAGGTCTGATCGAAGAAATGGCTTCTGCCTACGAAGATCCGACTGAAGTTATCGAGTTCTACGGCAAAAACAAAGAACTGATGGACAACATGCGTAATGTTGCTCTGGAAGAACAAGCTGTTGAAGCCGTACTGTCTAAAGCGAAAGTGTCTGAAAAAGCGACTACCTTTAGCGAACTGATGAACCAGCAAGCGTAAGCATAATTTTTGGCATCATCGCCAAAATATTGCTGCATCAAGCCCGTCACCTACTGGTGGCGGGCTTTTTTTATCAGTGACTCTCTGAAAACCCATCAATAAAACGCAGTTTCAGGGTTAGCGTAACAAGAAAAGGTTGTTATGCTTGAAACAGGGTAAGCTCATCCCCATAAATACGGGTATGGCTCAAACATGGATCCCTGACTGATAATCCGTCCAGATAAGGTTATAGGCGGCAAGGAGCGTAGTCTTCTTTTGGCGCCTCAAGTAGAATCAGTGCAGCAGGTATCGAAGGCAAAATTATTCCAGGAGACGGAAATGTCATACAGTGGCGAAAGAGATCAATTTGCACCCCATATGGCCCTGGTGCCGATGGTTGTTGAACAGACATCGCGTGGCGAACGTTCATACGATATCTATTCCCGTCTGCTCAAGGAACGTGTCATCTTTATGACAGGCCAGGTCGAAGACCATATGGCTAATCTGATTGTGGCGCAGATGCTGTTTTTGGAAGCTGAAAACCCAGAAAAAGACATCTATCTCTACATCAACTCACCAGGTGGCGTCATTACTGCCGGTATGTCTATCTACGATACGATGCAATTTATTAAACCAGATGTCAGCACTATCTGTATGGGACAAGCCTGTTCAATGGGTGCCTTCCTGCTGACCGCTGGGGCTAAAGGTAAGCGTTTCTGCTTGCCGAACTCACGAGTGATGATTCACCAGCCGCTGGGTGGCTATCAGGGCCAGGCAACGGATATCGAAATCCATGCGCGCGAAATTCTGAAAGTGAAAGCTCGTATGAACGAACTCATGGCGCAACATACTGGTAAGTCTCTGGAAGAAATCGAAAGAGACACCGAGCGTGACCGTTTCCTCGCGGCAAGCGAGGCGGTAGAGTACGGATTAGTTGACTCAATCCTGACTCACCGTAGCTAACGCCCGAAAACAGTGAGCCGTATACTATAGTTGAAGTAGCGGCTCATAGCGCGCTTACGATTGGCTGCGCCGTAGAATGGCACTTGTGCCGTCCAGTACGGTGCAAAGAAACAGAAAAGAGGTTTTACCGATGACAGATAAGCGCAAAGACGGTTCAGGCAAATTACTGTACTGCTCTTTTTGCGGCAAAAGCCAGCATGAAGTGCGTAAACTGATTGCCGGGCCGTCAGTGTATATCTGCGATGAGTGTGTCGATTTATGTAACGACATTATTCGCGAAGAGATTAAAGAAGTCGCGCCGCATCGCGAACGTAGTGCGCTGCCGACTCCGCATGAAATCCGTCACCATCTCGATGATTACGTCATCGGTCAGGAACAGGCTAAGAAAGTCCTGGCGGTTGCGGTTTATAACCATTACAAACGTCTGCGTAACGGCGACAGCACCAACGGTATCGAACTGGGCAAAAGTAACATTTTGCTCATCGGGCCGACCGGTAGCGGGAAAACCCTGCTGGCTGAAACCCTGGCGCGTTTGCTGGATGTTCCATTCACCATGGCTGATGCCACAACGTTAACCGAAGCGGGTTACGTGGGTGAAGATGTCGAAAACATCATCCAGAAACTGCTACAGAAGTGCGATTACGATGTGCAGAAAGCACAGCGCGGTATCGTGTATATCGATGAGATCGACAAAATCTCCCGCAAATCTGATAACCCGTCCATCACCCGTGATGTGTCTGGTGAAGGTGTGCAGCAGGCGTTGCTGAAACTTATCGAAGGTACTGTTGCGGCGGTTCCACCACAGGGTGGCCGTAAGCATCCACAACAAGAATTCTTGCAGGTTGATACCTCTAAGATTCTGTTTATCTGTGGCGGTGCATTTGCAGGGCTGGATAAAGTTATTGCTAACCGCGTTGAAACCGGTTCAGGCATTGGCTTTGGTGCGACCGTAAAAGGTAAATCTCAGAAGGCGACCGAAGGCCAGTTGTTAGGCCAGGTTGAGCCAGAAGATTTGATCAAGTTTGGTCTGATCCCTGAGTTTATCGGCCGTCTGCCAGTGGTTGCTACGCTGACCGAACTGAGCGAAGAAGCGCTGATTCAAATCCTGAAAGAGCCGAAAAACGCCCTGACCAAGCAGTACCAGGCGTTGTTCAATCTGGAAGGCGTGGATCTGGAATTCCGCGACGAAGCACTGGATGCGATTGCTAAGAAAGCAATGGCACGTAAAACGGGTGCTCGTGGTCTGCGTTCCATCGTAGAAGGCGCATTGCTGGATACCATGTACGACCTTCCTTCTATGGAAGATGTCGAGAAAGTGGTGATTGACGAGTCCGTCATCGACGGTCAAAGCAAACCATTATTAATTTATGGTAAGCCGGAAGCACAACAAGCATCCGGTGAATAATTCGCCAAAATAACCAGTCAGTTAGTATAAAAAGGGGGATTTATATCCCCCTTTTGCTTTTCCTTCATTCCTGGCATTGAATGCTCTGGAAACATCCCCATATACTGACTTACTTGTTGGTGATGTCATGATATTCGTCATCCTTCAAACCGCAGGTGCGTTGACTGCACCCACTCGCTCCAGTCACATAGTCAACTATGCTACTGGAGATTCGTGGTCTGGTCGCCTTGCTGCAATTTGAATGATTTAGAATATAGACTGAGGCATCGCCCCATCACCAGGCGGACCTTAACTAAGAGAGAGCTCTATGAATCCTGAGCGTTCTGAACGCATTGAAATCCCCGTATTGCCGTTGCGCGATGTGGTGGTTTATCCGCACATGGTAATTCCACTGTTTGTCGGGCGAGAAAAATCCATTCGTTGCCTGGAAGCGGCCATGGATCATGATAAAAAAATCATGCTGGTGGCGCAGAAAGAAGCCTCGACAGATGAGCCAGGTATCAATGACCTGTTCTCAGTGGGGACCGTGGCATCCATCCTGCAAATGCTGAAACTGCCAGACGGCACCGTTAAAGTGCTGGTTGAAGGGTTACAGCGTGCGCGTATTACCACGCTTTCTGACAACGGTGACCATTTCTCAGCCCAGGCTGAGTACCTGAATTCGCCAGCTATCGAAGAGCGCGAACAGGAAGTGTTGGTACGCACCGCAATTGGGCAGTTTGAAGGCTATATCAAACTGAACAAAAAAATCCCGCCAGAAGTGCTGACATCGTTGAACAGCATTGACGATCCTGCGCGTCTGGCAGACACCATCGCGGCCCACATGCCATTGAAACTGACTGACAAACAGTCCGTTCTTGAGATGTCCGATATTAACGAGCGTCTTGAATATCTGATGGCCATGATGGAGTCAGAAATCGATCTGCTGCAGGTTGAGAAACGTATTCGCAACCGTGTTAAAAAGCAGATGGAAAAGAGCCAGCGTGAGTACTATCTGAATGAGCAAATGAAAGCGATTCAGAAAGAACTCGGCGAAATGGACGACGCTCCTGACGAAAATGAAGCGCTAAAACGCAAAATCGACGCGGCTAAAATGCCGAAAGAGGCGCGTGAAAAAACCGAAGCGGAACTGCAAAAACTGAAAATGATGTCGCCAATGTCTGCGGAAGCAACCGTAGTTCGTGGTTATATCGATTGGATGGTGCAGGTACCGTGGAATGCGCGTAGCAAAGTGAAAAAAGATCTGCGTCAGGCGCAGGAAGTCCTCGATACCGATCATTACGGCCTTGAGCGTGTGAAAGATCGTATCCTGGAATACCTCGCAGTCCAGAGCCGCGTTAACAAGCTCAAAGGGCCAATCTTGTGCCTGGTTGGGCCTCCAGGTGTAGGTAAAACCTCACTGGGTCAGTCCATCGCTCGTGCGACCGGGCGTAAATATGTGCGCATGGCTTTGGGTGGCGTACGTGACGAAGCTGAAATTCGTGGGCATCGTCGTACTTACATCGGTTCCATGCCGGGCAAATTGATTCAGAAAATGGCGAAAGTGGGCGTTAAAAACCCATTATTCCTGTTGGATGAAATCGATAAAATGTCCTCAGACATGCGTGGCGATCCGGCATCTGCACTTCTGGAAGTTCTTGATCCAGAACAGAACGTGGCGTTCAACGACCACTATCTGGAAGTAGATTACGATCTGAGCGACGTGATGTTTGTAGCAACGTCAAACTCCATGAACATTCCGGCACCGCTGCTGGATCGTATGGAAGTGATTCGTCTGTCCGGTTACACCGAAGACGAAAAACTGAACATTGCTAAACAGCATCTGTTGACCAAGCAAATCGAACGTAACGCATTGAAGAAAGGTGAGCTGACGGTTGAAGACAGCGCCATTAGCGGCATTATCCGTTATTACACCCGTGAAGCGGGTGTGCGTAGTCTGGAACGTGAAATCTCTAAACTATGCCGTAAAGCGGTTAAACAGCTGCTGCTGGATAAAACGCTCAAGCACATCACCATCAACGGCGATAACCTGAAAGATTTCCTTGGCGTGCAGCGCTTTGACTATGGCCGTGCAGAGAGCGAAAACCGTGTAGGGCAGGTAACAGGCCTTGCGTGGACCGAAGTAGGTGGTGATTTACTGACCATTGAAACCGCATGTGTGCCGGGCAAAGGCAAATTAACTTACACCGGTTCTTTGGGTGAAGTTATGCAGGAATCTATCCAGGCTGCGTTGACCGTGGTGCGTGCGCGTGCAGAGAAATTGGGCATTAATGCTGATTTCTACGAAAAACGCGACATCCACGTTCACGTACCGGAAGGTGCAACACCGAAAGATGGCCCAAGTGCGGGTATTGCGATGTGTACTGCGCTGGTATCTTGCCTGACAGGTAACCCTGTTCGTGCAGATGTGGCGATGACCGGTGAAATTACGCTGCGTGGTCAGGTTCTGCCAATCGGTGGTTTGAAAGAAAAACTGCTCGCGGCACACCGTGGTGGAATTAAAACTGTTCTGATTCCGGATGAAAATAAACGTGATCTGGAAGAGATTCCTGACAATGTTATCGCCGATCTGGATATCCATCCGGTGAAGCGCATCGAGGAAGTTTTGGCTCTTGCATTGCAAAACGAACCCTACGGAATGCAGGTTGTAACTGCAAAATAGTGACCTGACGCATATTCGGTCAATAAAATCAGAGCTGGCTGGTGAATTGTCACTTGCCAGCTTTTTTTTGTATCGCTACTTTAGACTGCTGGTGAGGCATGTCCTGAACAACGGGTGTTGTAAGGGCATGACAGGCCTGATATAACTGCTGCGCGGTCGCACTTTGAAGGATATCTGGTGCGATATAAATTATAAAGAGAGGAAGAGAAGAGTGAATAAATCTCAACTGATAGACAAAATTGCCGCAGGTGCTGATATTTCTAAAGCCGCGGCTGGACGTGCATTAGACGCTGTGATTGCTTCTGTTACCGAATCTCTGCAGTCCGGGGAAGACGTGGCACTGGTTGGCTTTGGAACTTTTGCTGTTCGTGAACGTGCTGCCCGTACTGGCCGTAACCCACAAACAGGTAAAGAAATCACCATCGCGGCTGCAAAAGTACCAGGCTTCCGTGCTGGTAAAGCGCTGAAAGAAGCTGTTAACTGATATATCGCGAGCCCTAACCTGCGTGATTCGGGTTGAATGATGACGGGGATATAGGGCAAGTCGAGTAAAGTTAGGTCAGGGCGCATCGTTAGATGTGCCTTTTTTTATGGCTGATGCCTAATTTTGCGCATGTTTGATGATTTGAACCCATTTTCTTGTCACAATACCCGCTTGCACACAGCGGCACAGCAGTACGCATATTCAGGGATGCCCATTTAGCGGCTGCGCTGGGTTTACCATTCACACTACAGTGGAGTGTTGTTACACCATGATGGACAATTTACGTACGGCGGCAAACAGCCTCGTAATCAAGATAATTTTCGGCATCATTATCGTGTCATTCATTTTGACTGGCGTGAGTGGCTACCTGATTGGCGGTAGTGCCAACTATGCCGCAAAAGTGAATGGTCAAGAAATCAGCCGTGGTCAGTTTGAAAACGCCGTTGCTAGCGAACGTAATCGTCAACAGCAGCAACTGGGCGAACAGTACTCTGTGCTGGCTGGCAACGAAGGCTACATTAAGCAGATGCGTCAGCAGGTGCTGTCACGCATGGTTGATGAAGCGTTAATGGATCAATACGCCAAACACCTTGGCCTTGGTATCAGCGATGAACAAATCAAACAAGCCATCTTTAAAGAGCCGGCATTCCAGAACAACGGCAAGTTTGATAACGCGCGTTATACCTCCATCCTCAACAACATGGGCATGACACCCGATCAATACGCGCAGGCACTTCGCAATCAACTGACCACTCAGCAACTGATTAACGCCGTCGTTGGCACCGATTTCATGCTGACCGGTGAAACTGATGAGCTGGCAGCTCTGGTATCACAGCAGCGTGTCGTTCGTGAAGCCACAATTGATGTGAACGCACTGGCTGCGAAGCAAGAAGTTACCGAGCAGGAAATTAACTCCAGCTACGAGCAAAACAAAAACAACTACATCGCTCCTGAGCAATTCCGGGTCAGCTACATCATGCTTGATGCGGCGTCTCAGAAAGTGGAAGTCGCAGATGCTGATATCCAGTCTTACTACGACCAGCATCAGGACGAGTTCACTCAGCCTCAGCGTAATCGCTACAGCGTGATTCAGACCAAAACTGAAGCCGAAGCTAAAGCGGTTCTTGATGAGCTGAGCAAAGGTGCTGACTTTGCTGCACTGGCTAAAGAAAAATCTGCGGACATCATCTCTGCACGTAAGGGTGGTGACATGGGTTGGCTGGAGCCAGGCACTACACCGGACGAGCTGAACAATGCAGGTCTGAAAGATAAAGGCCAGCTTTCTGGGGTAATCAAATCTTCTGTTGGTTTCCTGGTTGTCCGCCTCGACGACGTTCAGCCTGCGCAAACCAAACCGCTGTCTGAAGTAAAAGACGCGATTACGGCGAAAGTGAAGCAAGATAAAGCGGTTGATGCTTACTATGCGCTGCAACAGAAAGTAAGCGACGCGGCAAGCAACGATAACGAATCTCTGGCAAGTGCTGAAAAAGTCGCTGGCGTTAAAGCGGTTGAGACTGGCTGGTTCGGTCACGATAACTTACCGGCAGAGCTGAACTTCAAACCGGTTTCAGATGCTATTTTCAATGGTGCTCTGGTCGGTGCTAACGGTACGCCAGGAAGCAACTCTGACATCATTACCGTTGAGGGTGACCGTGCTTTCGTGGTGCGTGTAGCAGAACATAAAGCAGAAGCAATTAAACCGTTAGCTGAAGTTCGTGAGCAGGTTATCGCGCAGGTTAAACACCAAAAAGCTGAGCAACAAGCGAAGCTGAATGCAGATAAAATCCTGAACGAACTGAAACTGGGTAAAGGCGACGAAGCGATGAAAGTTGCAGGTTTGAGCTTCGGTTCCGCAAAAACGCTGGCGCGTACTGGCCAGGACCCAATCAGCCAGGCTGCTTTCACTCTGCCATTACCAGCTAAAGACAAGCCTTCCTTCGGCGTGGCTAACGACATGCAGGGTAACGTTGTTCTGTTAGCGGTCGATGAAGTTAAACCCGGTGATATGCCAGCTGAGCAGAAAAAAGCAATGGTACAAGGTATCACCCAGAACAATGCCCAAATTGCTTTCGAAGCGTTGATGACCAATCTGCGCAAAGAAGCCAAAATCAAGATGGGCGACAGCATCGAACAGCAGTAACGTTCTTCGGCGTTGCTCGCACTCCAGTGCAACGCTCTGCAACATTCAAAGGCCGCTTTCGCGGCCTTTTCCACATTTGAAGATTGCCATTTGCCCCTGTTTTTCCCTCCCGTTAAGGTTAATTCGCTGTCAACACACAAGGAGGAACAGCATGAAAACAGGAATCAAAAGCGGAATGAAAGCAGTCTGCATTGCGGTAGCTCTTATCGGTGCCAGCGCGTGCTCTCTGGCTACAGCAGCACCGGCTGCCGTCAAAAATGAAGCGGCTCAGCAACAAAGCGATAAAACCCCAGCCGCACCCGTCACCACCGCGAAGCAAGGTGATGCCGACGATGGCGTAGTAAGTATTAACACTGCCAGTGCAGAAGCTATGGCGCAGGCGATGAATGGTGTGGGGCTGAAGAAAGCTCAGTCGATTGTGAGCTATCGTGAAGAGTACGGCCCATTTAAGGCGATTGAGCAATTACAGGAGGTGCCAGGGATTGGCAGCGCGTTAGTCGAACGCAATCTGTCTCGCATTAAGCTCTGACGCATTAGCCCCGTTACTCGCATACGTTAAAAAGTTTGCTATGCTAAATGACAGGTCATACCAGTTTGGTGTGGCCTGTTTACTTCACCTGATGACCAAAACTAAAAATAGGGTTTTAGCGCTATGCAAACACAAATCAAAGTTCGGGGTTACCATCTTGATTTCTATCAGCATGTTAACAATGCCCGCTACCTTGAGTTCCTTGAAGAAGCCCGCTGGGAAGGGCTGGAGAACGCAGCGGGTTTCCAATGGATGACGGCCCACAACATTGCGTTCATCGTGGTAAACATCAATATTAACTACCGGCGTCCGGCAGTGCTTGGTGATGTATTACGCATTGAAAGCTCCCTGCAGCAACTCAATGGCAAAAGCGGTGTTTTAAGCCAGGTGGTTAAACTTGAGCCTGAAGGCGAGGTTGTGGCGGACGCGCTGCTGACATTCGTGTGTATCGATTTGAAAACTCAGAAGTCGGTGCCGCTGGAAGGAGAACTGCGCGAGAAGTTAGTGCAGATGATGGAATAACTGATGGGGCGTGGCAAAACCACGCCCGCTGAATTACTTCAGACCCGTTTTCTGCTTCATGGCCGCCATGATCGCGGGTTTATCTGCCAGGTAATGGTTTAACCCGTTAGCCCGCAGGTTGCAGGCCGCACACTCACCGCAGCCATCCCCCTGAATGCCGTTGTAACAGGTCAGGGTTTGCTGGCGTACCAAATCCAGTTGCTGCCAGTAATCTGCCAGCGCCCAGGTTTCTGCTTTATCCAGCCACATCAGTGGCGTTTCAAAACGAATATCCCGCGCCATACCGAGGCTGACTGCGTGATTGAGCGCTTTCACGAATTCATCGCGGCAATCCGGGTAACCTGAGAAATCAGTTTCGCAAACGCCGGTAATCACCGCTTCCGCTTCAACCTGATAGGCATAAATCGCGGTTAGCGTCAGGAACAGAATATTACGACCGGGTACGAAAGTGCTTGGAATGCCATTTTCTGTCGGATCGTAATTGGGCACCGGGATGCTGTCACGCGTCAGGCTGCTGACAGCCAGTTCGTTCAGCAAAGTGACATCGAGAACTTTATGCGCACGCGCGCCCAGTTTCAGAGCAAGCTCACGGGCAACGTCAATCTCAGCACGGTGGCGCTGGCCATAATCAAACGTCACACAGTGGACTTCATCATACTGTTGTAATGCCTGAATCAGGCAGGTTGTGGAATCCTGGCCACCACTAAAGACGACAACTGCACGTTTCATGTGTAATCCTGTTAAACAACTAAAAATATATGGTAACGCGTGGGCGTATGGCTGCCCAGCTCCTTGACGCCATTGTTTTCAAACCATGGTCGGTGGCGGTAACCACGCCTGAGTAAAATCGAACCAACCCCAGGCGTTCAATTCAATGCCATTTACACCTGGCGGCGCACTAATCTGGTAACGGTAATTAAACAGTGGAGACACGATGGCATCGCGCATTAATGCGCTGAACACTTCTTGCAAACCAGTATTGCGGGCATTTTCGTCGGGGTGGATTTGCACGGTATCGAGTGTTGCCTGCAAATGGGTGTACTGGTTTTCAGTCAGAACCGCAGGCCACAGCACATCGCTGCGTAACCACTGCTCCAGCGTGTAGACCGGTGCCTCGCCAATTAACCGGTCGCCCATCATTAAATCAGCTTCAGCTAACGCATCACACCCGGTCCAGTTTTTCGCGTCGTGGAAGACTAGCGTTAATTCACAACCTAAGGCAGCAAGAGATGTTTTAAGCTGCTGGGCCATCACGTGCAATTCAACCGGCAAATGATAAAGCAGCGTCACTTGTGGCGGCAGCGCAACCGCGTCGCACTGAGTCCACTCGGGAATTTTCCAGCCGGGGATCATCTCAACGCTTGGCATGATCAGCGATTCATCGACGGGCAGGCTGGCGATCAACTGTTGCTGGTGGATTACCTGCATCAGAAAGCGCGCCTGCTCTGGTGACAAGTTGCTGTTTTGCTTCACCGCCAGATAACAAAAGCCGAGGCTGATGCTATTACTGACAGGGCGAAGATGGACCAGTTCATCTTGTTGCCCAATGGCAATTTGCACCGGATGGCGGCAACTGGTGCCTAGTTCGGTGTCGAACAATTGTGGGGTAATCCAGTATTCCACTGCTTTGAGTAACGGATGGCCGAGATGGTAAGACTCAAAGCTCTCGATGCGTACCAGATTCTCTTTATAGCTGCTGATGCGAAATGGCCCGCAGCCGATTTGGTCATCTTCTGGGTGGGCCAGGCGGCTGCAATAACTCGCCAGCCGATGAGCCAGCCAGTAGTCGGGGCTATGCAGCACAAAACGGATGCATTGCGTATGGGCGAGCTCAATGCTTTTCACGCTGACAAACAGATGCCGCATTGCCGGAAGTGCCAGCAGCATCATTAAACGTTGCTGTAATTGCGTGCTTTCCACTGGCTCGCCGTTGTGCCAGTGAAGTGTGGAGCGAATAAAAAAGTTCCAGTTCAGGCCGTCTTCGGAGACTTCCCAATGATGAGCAAGGTCAGGTTGTGGGAGCGTGCCAGAGGAGGTGAATCGGGTGAGGCCAGCAAAGATTTGCCCAGCTAAATGCTGCTCGGCACGACCTGGCAGAAAACCCGGCTGCAAAGGTTCTAGCGGACGATAATAGGGAATACGTAGCGTCGGCGTATCATTTTGCCACTGCCCACCTAAAAATGGTTGCAGCAAATGGCGCAGTTGTTCCGGTGCGATCTGCGCCAGTTCGAGCGCATTCTGATGCTGTCCTTTGTGCAACACCTGTTCCATCATTCCTGAACGAACGCTTTCCGGCGTCACCAAAAAGGTCAGGGTGCCGCGTTTCCCGCGCCCGGACTTCGCCTCCCAGGTTAACCACCCCGCATCCTGTAGCTGATTGAGCAACGTTCGCACATGGCGTTCACTGCAAAAACAGCGAGCGGCCAAATCCGCTACGGTGACGTGTTGAATTTCCCCCGCCGAGGGTTGCCACAAACGTTGAAATTGGTTGAGTCGATTGAGTAGTCGCATAGTTAAACCCGGAACAATTTTAAAAAAGTATTCACTATTAGTTCCGTATATACCAGGTGATACTGCCAGCTGTGTTTTAGTCGTCACAAATCGGAGTAAACATGGCTCTTCTGGCTGCATTTGATATGGATGGTACGCTGTTAATGCCCAATCATCTTTTGGGCGAAGAAACGGTGCGTACCCTAAACCGGTTGCGCGATGAACGCCAGATGACACTCGCATTTGCCACGGGTCGCCATGTGCTGGAGATGCGCCATGTCCTGAACAAACTCTCACTGGAAGCGTTTTTGATAACCGGCAACGGGACACGCATTCACTCAACGGAAGGCGAACTTCTGCACCGCCAGGATCTTGCAGCAGAGGCAGCGGAAACCGTGATTCACGGGCAGTGGGAAACCCAGGCTAGCCTGCACGTGTTTAATGACACCGGCTGGTTAACGGAATATGCAGTTGGGGAAATGCTCAACGCCCACGTTTACAGCGGCTTTAGCCCGAAAATTGTTGATGTAAAACGCATCCCTTCTGATGAAGTGACGAAGACCTGTTTCTGTGGCCCGCACGATGACCTGCTACGGCTGAAAGTTCAACTGGAAGAGGCGCTGGGTGACCGCGCGTTTCTCTGTTTCTCGGCGGTAGATTGCTTAGAAGTGTTACCGGTGGGCTGCAACAAAGGCTCGGCGTTGAAGGTATTAAGTCAGCATCTTGGCCTGACGATGAAAGATTGTATGGCATTTGGCGACGCGATGAACGACCGCGAAATGCTCTCAAGCGTGGGTCATGGATTAATCATGGGCAACGCGATGGCACAACTGAAAGCAGATTTACCGCATTTACCTGTTATTGGTCATTGCCAAAAACAGGCCGTTTCTCATTATTTGACTCATTGGCTTGATACACCAAACCTCACTTATTCCCCCGAATGATAAGGCATTAAGCCAGCCGGGCATTAGCCCGGCTTTTTTTTCGTTATTGCCTGAATAACTCGTCACTGATCCCCTGTCGACAAATTCTCGCTGAGATAATCCAGTTGCTCATTTAACCACGCATTAACGATAGCTGTTGAGGCTTTACTGGCATCGCTGGCGGTGAATTTTCGCTCTGTTTGTAGCCACTCCATCGTCGCTTTACGTGCCGGATCTATCGCGATAAGTAGCTGTTCACGTTGCACCTTTGGCCAGCTTTTGTCATCCCATTCGCTAATTCTCTTCTCAGGGGATTCCTGCGATTGACCTTCAATTGGCTTAAGGAAATCGGTGGGTGAGAGCGTTGCACGCAGCCGGAGTATCGCCCAATCCGCATAGCTGGCATAACGAATGGTACCCGAATTTGGGTACGCAGCACTCATGACTGGATCGAGGATTTTATTAAGCTGCTTCCACGCAGGTAGTTCAAAAAGATTGCCTTGCGGTGGGCAGATAGGGGCCTGGCTATCGCGAGAGGAACCCCATAATGCCCCAAAAGCTCGATAAGCCGCATCGCCCTGGCGGCTAAAAACAAAGCAATGAACATCAGGGCGGGGAGGGACTTCATCATACCTGCCCTGCTCAATGGTCATGCGCAGAAAGGTCAGTACGGCAACGTTCTTGCTGGTTTTAGGATCGTTCTCAATATCTTTCAGCAATGAGGCTGCAAAGTCGTTCTGTTTATTTAACGCGGTGACCGCAACCTGGTGGCGTTGTTTCGCTTCTTCCGCCGTGACGCCACTGGTGGGTTCAAAACGATTGAGGTAGACCAGCCATGCGGAGGCAAGCGGGCCACGATACTGCTTCAACTGATAAGCGGCATTTGCCGGATCGGCAGGAATACTGGCAATAATCGCGTCGAGTTGAGTTTCCGCCTGTTGCGTTGTTGCTTGTAGACTGGATTTACGCTGGTTAAACAGGTTTTCCAGGCAAGCCGCATCGGCGTTACACGCATCGCGTTCTTTTAGCCAGCTACGCTGGTTTTTGCGTAACTCACTTGCCCCTTCATCAGACAGGTTCGCCATTGCCGTTTGGTATTTTTCATTGAGAGTACTGTCGAGCTGGCTCAGTGTTTCGTTATCACAAATAGCGTGTTCGATGGCCGTTGTCGCTTTGCTGCAATCGAACGAGGCCGCATGTGTTGAATGAACCACGAAGAAGCCTGCCAGGCTGAGACTCAGTAACAAACGCCGGTCAACTAACCGGCGTGGAAAGCGAAGAGAAGCGTGAATATGCACAGTGAGTTCCTTTCAGTGTCCTTTTTGGGGAGAACAATAATACCTCACTTCTCGCCTGTGGATTCTATTGTGCAGCCACCTGTTTGTGAATTTCAGCCATCCACGGCGCAACATCGCCGATGTTCGCCTTCACCCAATCCGCGTTGTAATAGGTTTCCAGATAACGTTCACCGCTGTCACAAAGCAACGTCACAATAGAACCGGTGCGCCCTTCATCACGCATCCGTGCGGCAAGCTGCAACACACCCCACATATTGGTGCCGGTCGATGCGCCGACTTTACGGCCCAGTATCGTTTCCAGCCATTGCATCGTGGCAATACTGGCCGCATCAGGGACACGCATCATTTCGTCGATAACATCCGGGATGAACGATGGCTCGCAGCGTGGGCGGCCAATCCCTTCAATTTTACTGCCGATAGCACTGCGCAGGCTGCAATCGCGGTTCTGCCAATAATCCATGAACACTGAATTTTGCGGGTCGACAACCGCCAGTTGCGTCGGATACCCCAGGTAGCGCAAATAACGGCCAATCGTTGCGGAAGTGCCGCCGGTACCGGCGCTCATCACAATATACTCAGGCACTGGATTAGGCTCATGTTCCATCTGGCGGAAAACACTGTCGGCAATGTTGTTATTGCCACGCCAGTCGGTGGCGCGTTCGGCGTAAGTAAACTGATCCATATAATGGCCGTTCAGTTCGCGAGCCAGCGTTTCAGAAGCTGCGTAAATTTCGCAGGCGTTTTCCACGAAATGGCAGCGGCCACCATAAAACTCAATTTGTTCAACCTTACGTTTCGCCGTGTAGGCGGGCATCACGGCGATAAAAGGCAGCCCTAACAAACGGGCAAAATAGGCCTCTGAAACAGCGGTAGAACCGGAAGACGCCTCAATGATGGTGGTGCCTTCTTTAATCCAGCCGTTACACAAACCATATAAAAACAGCGAACGGGCAAGACGATGTTTCAGGCTACCTGTTGGATGCGTACTTTCATCTTTCAGATACAGCTGAATACCGGGAAAACCAGGCAGCGCCAGGCGAATTAAATGTGTATCGGCGGAACGTTGGTAATCGGCGTTAATTTCGCTTATTGCGTGGTTTACCCAGATGCTGGTCATGTTGTTGTCCGTATGAATTTTCGTTTGTCTATTTGTGCCTAGAGTAATGCAAAAATGAGATAAAAAAGTTGCCTTTTAGCCTGTCAGGAACGTTCAATGGAGAAAAAATTTCTCCCGGAGGTCGCCATGTTAGATAAAATTGACCGCAAGCTGCTATCCTTGCTGCAAAAAGACTGCACCCTCTCTTTGCAGGCACTCGCTGATGCCGTTAATCTGACCACCACACCCTGCTGGAAACGCCTGAAACGGCTGGAAGACGACGGCATCATCCGCGCCAAAGTTGCGTTATTAGACCCGGAAAAACTCGGCCTCGGTCTGACAGCATTTGTGTTGATAAAAACCCAACACCACAGCAGTGAGTGGTACTGCAAATTTGTTTCTGTCGTGGAGCAGATGCCTGAAGTGCTCGGTTTCTGGCGCATGGCGGGGGAGTACGACTACCTGATGCGTGTACAGGTAGAAGACATGAAACGGTACGATGATTTTTACAAACGGCTGGTGAATGGTATTCCTGGTTTAACCGACGTGACTTCGAGTTTTGCCATGGAACAGATAAAATACACCACGGCCTTGCCACTGGAACGCTAAGTTAGGTTCTCCGGCCTCAATAGCATTTCACTAGTATTTCTCAGGAATTTGACTGCGTGCGATTATTTGCTCAATTAAGCTGGTACTTCACCCGCGAATGGCGACGCTATCTCGGGGCTGTCGCCTTGCTTATTATCATTGCTATCTTGCAACTTGTGCCGCCAAAACTGGTGGGCGTAATTGTCGATGGTGTGACTCAACAGCGCCTTTCTGGCAGTGACGTACTGATGTGGATTGGCGTGATACTGGTTATCGCGGTGATCGTCTACATACTACGTTACGTCTGGCGCGTGCTGTTGTTCGGGGCAAGCTACCAGCTTGCCGTTGAATTGCGCGAAGATTATTACCGCCAGTTGAGCCGCCATCATCCCGAGTTTTATCTACGTCACCGCACCGGTGACTTAATGGCACGCGCGACAAACGATGTTGATCGCGTGGTTTTTGCTGCAGGTGAAGGCGTGTTAACGCTGGTGGATTCGCTGGTGATGGGCTGCGCGGTATTAATCGTGATGTCGACGCAAATCAGCTGGGAGTTGACGCTGCTCGCGCTGTTACCTATGCCAGTTATGGCGCTGGTCATCAAACGTTATGGCGACCAATTACATCAACGCTTCAAACTCGCCCAGGCCGCATTCTCAACGCTAAATGACCGCACGCAGGAAAGTTTATCCAGCATCCGCATGATTAAAGCCTTTGGTCTTGAAGACCGCCAATCCGCGCTGTTTGCCGCTGAAGCTAAAGATGCTGGCGAGAAAAACATGAAAGTGGCGCGGGTGGATGCACGCTTTGATCCGACGATTTATATCACCATCGGCACCGCAAACCTGCTGGCGATCGGCGGCGGCAGTTGGATGGTGATTCAGGGTTCGCTCACCCTTGGGCAACTCACCAGCTTTGTGATGTACCTCGGCCTGATGATTGGCCGATGCTGGCGCTGGCGTGGATGTTCAATATTGTTGAGCGCGGCAGTGCGGCGTACAGCCGAATTCGCAGCATGCTCTCCGAAGCGCCGTCAGTCACCGATGGCACCAAAGAAGCGCCAGCCGGTCGCGGTACAGTTGAAGCGAATATTCAGGCGTTCCATTATCCGCAAACCGCACGCCCGACACTTGAAAATGTCTCCTTCACCTTAAAACCAGGCGAAATGTTGGGGTTATGTGGCCCAACGGGCGCCGGGAAAAGTACCATTCTGTCCCTGCTCCAGCGTCATTTTGACATCGACCAGGGTGAGATTTGTTTCCATGGTATTCCGCTGGTGCAGATGCAGCTCGACTCCTGGCGTAGCCGTCTGGCGGTGGTCAATCAGACACCATTCTTGTTCTCTGACACGGTGGCCAGCAATATTGCTTTGGGCAAACCGGGCGCCACGCAGCAGGAAATTGAACATGTTGCCAGGCTTGCCAGCGTTCATGACGATATTCTGCGTTTACCACAAGGTTACGAAACTGAAGTCGGTGAGCGTGGCGTGATGCTATCCGGCGGCCAGAAACAGCGTATTTCTATCGCTCGTGCATTATTGCTTGATGCAGAAATCTTGATCCTCGACGACGCGCTTTCTGCCGTTGACGGGCGTACCGAGCACCAAATCCTGCATAACCTGCGCCAGTGGGGCGAAAACCGCACCGTTATTATTAGCGCGCACCGTCTGTCGGCTTTGACCGAAGCCAGTGAAATCCTCGTGATGCAGCACGGGCATGTTGCCCAACGCGGCAATCACGATGTGCTGGTAGGGAAGTCTGGTTGGTATCGCGACATGTATCGTTATCAACAACTGGAAGCGGCGCTGGATGATGCGCCAGAAACGACGGTAGACGAGGAACCTGCCAATGCGTAAATCCATACAGCAATGGCCAACCATCAAACGCCTGCTGGCATATGGCTCACCGTGGCGTAAACCGCTCGCAGGGGCGGTAGTGATGTTGTGGATTGCGGCGGCAGCCGAAGTCAGCGGCCCGATTTTAGTGAGTTATTTTATTGATAACATGGTGTCTGAGCATCGCATGCCGATTGCGGCGGCAGCGGGGCTAGGAACAGCCTACCTGTTGCTGTCAATTTCGGCGGCGACGCTGCATTACTGGCAGGCTTTATTATTTAACCAGGCCGCTGTTGGCGTAGTACAAAAGCTGCGTACTGACGTGATGGATGCCGCATTGCGCCAGCCACTGAGTACCTTTGATACCCAGCCGGTTGGGCAATTAATTTCCCGTGTTACCAACGACACCGAAGTCATTCGCGATCTCTACGTGACGGTCGTTGCGACAGTATTGCGCAGTGCCGCACTGATTGGCGCGATGCTGGTGGCGATGTTCAGCCTCGACTGGCGCATGGCGTCGGTGGCGGTCTGCATCTTCCCGGCGGTGATCATCGTGATGTTTATCTACCAGCGTTACAGCACACCGATTGTGCGCCGGGTGCGTAGCTATCTGGCGGATATCAACGATGGCTTTAACGAAGTGATTAACGGGATGAGCGTCATCCAGCAGTTCCGCCAACAGGCAAGATTTGGCGAGCGGATGGGGGCGGCGAGCCGTTCGCACTATTTAGCGCGGATGCAAACCTTGCGCCTCGATGGTTTTTTATTACGACCGTTGTTGAGCCTGTTTTCCGCAATGGTGCTGTGCGGCTTGCTGATGCTGTTCGGTTTCACCTCAGTTGGCACCATTGAAGTTGGCGTGTTATACGCGTTTATCAACTATTTGGGGCGTCTTAACGAGCCGCTGATTGAACTCACCACGCAACAATCGATGCTGCAACAGGCAGTGGTGGCAGGTGAACGCGTGTTCGAATTAATGGACGGTAAGCGCCAGGATTACGGCAACGATACTCGCCCGCTGGAAAGCGGCCATATCGAGGTGGATAACGTCTCTTTCGCCTATCGCGGTGACCGTCTGGTATTGCAGGATATTCACCTTGATGTCCCAGCGCGTAGTTTTGTGGCGCTGGTGGGACATACCGGAAGTGGGAAAAGTACCCTCGCAAACTTGTTGATGGGCTATTACCCGCTGACCAACGGTGAAATTCGTCTTGATGGCCGCCCTCTGGATACGCTGAGCCATAGTGTGTTGCGCCAGGGTGTAGCGATGGTGCAACAAGATCCAGTGGTACTGGCGGACTCTTTCTTTGCTAACGTCACGCTAGGGCGCGACATCAGCGAAGCGGCGGTCTGGCAAGCGCTGGAAACGGTGCAACTGGCAGAACTGGCTCGCACCATGAGTGATGGCATCTACACGCGGTTGGGCGAGCAGGGCAATAACTTGTCTGTTGGTCAGAAGCAATTACTGGCTCTGGCACGCGTGCTGGTGGATGCACCGCAGATTTTGATCCTCGATGAAGCAACAGCAAATATCGACTCCGGCACCGAGCAGGCCATTCAACATGCGCTGGCCGCGGTGCGTGAGCACACCACGCTGGTGGTGATTGCTCACCGTTTATCGACCATTACCGATGCCGATACCATTCTGGTGTTGCACCGTGGGCAGGCTGTTGAACGTGGTACGCACAGTGAATTGCTGGCAGCACAGGGCCGTTACTGGCAGATGTACCAGCTGCAACTGGCAGGTGAAGAATTAGCCGCGGCAACTCGCGAAGAGCCTGCCACCGCTTGATGCACCAAAAACACGCATAAATCCAATGGGTATCTCCATTGGTGCAGAAGCGAAACGCACCATGCACTGAAATGGTGCGTTTTTATTACCTAAGAACTTTCTTAATCCCAGTCATCGTTATTCCTTCCCCATCAACCCTTATTCGGCGCGGCTTAACGCGCTGAAAAAACCTGTTTTTCATTTTTGGCATGGCCTTTGCTTTATGTAATCAGTGTTGCAAGGGCAATTACCCAATTCTGACTGGAGGGGATCTATGAAGCTGGTTACCGTGGTGATCAAACCGTTCAAACTCGAAGATGTACGCGAAGCGCTGTCTTCAATCGGTATTCAAGGGCTGACTGTTACCGAGGTTAAAGGCTTTGGCCGCCAGAAAGGTCACGCAGAGTTGTACCGCGGTGCTGAATACAGCGTCAATTTCCTGCCTAAAGTGAAAATTGATGTGGCAATTGCCGATGATCAACTTGATGAAGTGATTGATGTCATTAGCAAAGCTGCCTACACCGGCAAGATTGGCGATGGCAAAATTTTTGTTGCTGAACTGCAACGCGTCATCCGCATTCGTACCGGCGAAGCCGACGAAGCTGCACTGTAATCGTCTTGCCACTCGTGAAAGGGATGGAAAAAATGAAGAAATTAGCCTCTATCTTAGGCGTTGTAGCCCTGGCACTTGCGCCATCAATCGCGCTTGCGGCACCCGCTGTGGCCGATAAAGCAGACAACGCCTTTATGATGATTAGCACCGCATTGGTGCTGTTTATGACAATACCTGGGCTGGCGCTGTTTTACGGTGGCCTGATTCGCTCCAAAAACGTGCTGTCGATGCTGACTCAGATAACGGTCACGTTTGCGCTGGTTTGTGTGCTGTGGGTGGTTTATGGCTATACCCTGGCCTTTGGCTCCGGTGGCAGCTTCTTTGGTAACTTCGACTGGGTATTGCTGAAGAATATTCAGCTCACCGCGTTGATGGGCTCTTTCTACCAATATATTCATGTGGCGTTCCAGGGTTCCTTCGCCTGTATCACCGTGGGCCTAATTGTTGGCGCGCTGGCTGAACGTATTCGCTTCTCAGCGGTGCTGATTTTCGTCGTGATTTGGCTGACGCTCTCTTATGTGCCGATTGCCCATATGGTGTGGGGTGGTGGCTTACTGGCAACACACGGTGCAATGGACTTCGCGGGTGGTACTGTCGTCCATATCAATGCCGCGGTTGCGGGCCTGGTAGGTGCTTACCTGATTGGCAAACGTGTTGGCTACGGTAAAGAAGCGTTCAAACCGCACAACTTACCGATGGTGTTTACCGGTACTGCGATCCTCTACTTCGGCTGGTTTGGCTTCAACGCCGGTTCGGCAAGTGCTGCAAACGAAATCGCCGCTCTGGCCTTTGTGAACACGGTTGTTGCAACTGCCGCTGCCGTCCTCGGCTGGGTATTTGGTGAGTGGGCATTGCGTGGCAAACCTTCTCTGCTGGGCGCGTGTTCCGGTGCCATTGCAGGTCTGGTCGGTATCACTCCAGCGTGTGGTTATGTTGGCGTCGGCGGTGCACTGATTATCGGTATCGTAGCGGGTCTGGCCGGTTTGTGGGGTGTGACGCTGCTGAAAAAATGGCTGCGTGTCGATGACCCTTGTGATGTGTTCGGTGTCCACGGCGTGTGCGGTATCGTAGGTTGCATCATGACCGGTATCTTTGCTGCAACTTCACTGGGTGGTGTGGGCTATGCACAAGGCGTGACCATGGGCCATCAAATCCTGGTGCAACTGGAAAGTATCGGTGTGACGATTGTCTGGTCTGCGGTAGTCGCGTTCATTGGCTTCAAAGTGGCTGACCTGACTGTCGGTCTGCGTGTACCAGAAGAACATGAGCGTGAAGGCCTGGATGTGAACAGCCACGGCGAGAATGCTTACAACGCATAAATGATTTCCCCCTCACCCTGGCCCTCTCCCCAGGGAGAGGGGATAACCGGTGTTTTCTCTGACCTTCTCCCTCTCCTGGGGGAGAGGGTCGGGGTGAGGGCGAGCCAATCTTAACCTCGCTTACGCATAACCCCCTCTTGCACCGTAGACGCCACCAGCACGCCATCGCGTGAATAGAATTCGCCTCTAACAAAACCGCGCGCACTAGAAGCCGAAGTACTCTCAACGCTGTAAAGCAGCCAGTCATTCATATCGAACGGGCGGTGGAACCACATCGAATGATCGATTGTCGCCACCTGCATGCCCGGCTCCAGGAAACCGACGCCGTGAGGCTGAAGGGCGACGGGCAGGAAGTTAAAATCAGAGGCGTAACCCAGCAAGTACTGATGGACGTGTAACTCGGTTGGCATTTTCCCGTTGGCACGCATCCACACCTGGCGTACCGGCTCATCGACATGCCCTTGCATCGGGTTGTGGAACACCACCGGGCGGATCTCCAGCGGTTTTTCACAGAGAAACTTCTCTTTCAGGCTCTGAGGCAGCAGCTTTTCAAACGCCATGGCGATTTCTGTTTCTGACTTCAGGTTTTCCGGCGCAGGGGCTCCAGGCATAGCTTTTTGATGTTCAAAACCGGGTTCTGGCGCCTGGAAAGAGGCGGTCATATAGAAAATGGGTTTGCCATTTTGAATCGCCGCCACGCGACGAGCGCTGAAACTATTGCCATCACGCAGGGTTTCGACGTCATAAACAATCGGTTTTTGGCTATCGCCGGGACGCAGAAAATAACTGTGGAATGAATGCACCAGACGTTCAGCTGGCACGGTTTCTTTGGCGGCATACAACGCCTGGCCAACAACTTGCCCACCGAATACCTGACGTAAACCTAAGTCCTCGCTCTGGCCACGAAAAATACCTTCTTCAATCTTTTCCAGATTGAGTAATGCCAACAAATTGCTGAGCGCCTGACTCATAAAAGGTCCTCAATGGAATTAACAAAAATCGCGCAATTGGCCTGATTATAACAGGTTTCCTGTAATCGCCACTCAGTGGCCCGACCTGACGAAATGTCTTAGTTTTCAGAAAAAGTCAGAATTTTGTG
Source organism: Buttiauxella sp. S19-1 (assembly GCF_022134725.1). Classification (NCBI taxonomy): domain Bacteria; kingdom Pseudomonadati; phylum Pseudomonadota; class Gammaproteobacteria; order Enterobacterales; family Enterobacteriaceae; genus Buttiauxella; species Buttiauxella sp. S19-1. Next base: position 25,805 of record NZ_JAHWLU010000011.1, on the reverse strand, counting down.
CCACACTTAGCATGATAAGTATATTTAACCACTCATTACTCGTGGGCCTGAAGCCTGCTGGTGCGTTGATAAAAGGAGAACAAATCAATGAAACTTGTGCACACGTTAAGTGGTTTAGCCATGGCAGTTGCGTTGACGGGATGCGCGCATAACAAAAGTGCTGACATCCCAACGCCAGCCCCAGCTGCGACGACGTCGTCAGCGGCGGCATTAGCACAATCTGATATTCAACAGCCGAATGTATCGGGGACAGTCTGGATTCGTCAGCGTATTGCGCTTCCGCCGGATGCGGTGCTAACGGTGACATTGTCTGACGCATCTTTGGCAGATGCTCCGTCAAGAGTGCTGTCGCAAAGAGCGGTCCGTACTGAAGGGAAGCAATCACCTTTCAGTTTTGTGTTGCCGTTTAACCCAGCGGATATTCAGCCTAACGCTCGCATCATCTTGAGTGCGGCGATCACCGTAAACAATCAGCTGATGTTTATCACCGATACCATTCAGCCGGTCATTAACAACGGTGGGACCAAAGCAGACCTGACCCTGGTGCCCGTTCAGCAAACGGCGGTTCCAGTCCAGGATAACGGTGGTGCGGTATCGACCGTTCCTGCGCCAACGCAGTACTGATACTAAGCACATAAGCGCCTCTGCGGAGGCGCTTGACGCTGATATCGTAGGTCGGATAAGCGCAGCGTCATCCGACACAACTGGCTAATCCCCTCACGGAGGCGCTAATTAATAATTCCAGCGATAACGTTCCATCTCAATTTTCCCGTCCCCAGACACCATAATCCCTTCTGATAGCAAAGCTTGCCGCTGGCGCTGTAGATCCGGGCCGGTCAGCGAAATCGTGCCATGACGATTCACGACGCGATGCCACGGTAATTTACTGCCTTCAGGTAAGCGCTTGAGAACACCTCCGACTTGTCGTGCGGCACGCGGTGAACCCGCCAGGCGCGCCACATCGCCATATGTGGTGACGCAACCTTCAGGAATAGCGGCAATAATCTGATAAACACGCTGCGGGAATGAATCGTTGTTATCCATAGCAAACTCCAAATCAGGATGCCGGTAAGGATAATCGTCGTGTACTAAACTAGAAAGAAAAACTGGGGGTGCGCAAGAAAGCAACACCTGACCGCTCCTTGCTTGCAATTGCCGGGGGCAACATGGATAATGCGCCAGCGCGTTAGGTAACTAGCGCTCTCAATGGGGGCCCTGTTGGTTCTCCCGCAACACTAATTTGTGAATTCGGTCAGGTCCGGAAGGAAGCAGCCGCAGCAGATGACGTGTGTGCCGGGATGTAGCTGGCAGGGCCCCCACCCAATTCTGGGGTCTGCTAAACCACCGTTCTTCTTAGATATTCACTACCTGCTTGCGCAACACTCTCCCAAATCGGTTTTAATCGTTCCAGCGCGATGCGCATTTCCGTGGTTTCTAACGTAAACGGCATTCTTAAATAGCGTTCAAATGCGCCATCAATGCCAAAACGTGGCCCTGCGCCAATGCGGATGCCTTGCGATTCTGCACTTGCGGCAAACACCGTCGCCAATGGTTTTGGCAACTCAATCCACCACGATAATCCCCCTTGTGGCACCACGGTCAGTTTCCAGTCGGGAAACAGTTCTTTAATGGCTGCACCGCAGGCATCTCTGCGCTGGCGTAAAATTTCACGGCGTTGGGGTAAAAAGTTTTCAGCGTCGTTAAACAGGTTAATCGCGGCAAGTTGCTCAAGGATTGGCGAGCCTAAATCCAGCGAATCGCGGATTTGTATCAGCGAAGCAATGATGCGTGTACTGGCGCGTATCCAGCCGAGGCGCAAACCACCCCAGAAGCTTTTTCCGGCGGAACCTAGCGTAATCACCCGGTCGGCATCATCAAAAGCGGCCAGTGGTGGCGGTGGTGGGGCGTCGTACCACAGGTCGGCCATGGTTTCATCGACCACTATTGTGGTGCGTGTTCGGGCGGCAATATCAGCGATGGTTGCACGAGTTGTGGCATCCATACAGCAGCCGACAGGATTATGAAAATCGGCCAGCAAGTAGGCCAGCCGTGGCGAAGTTTGTGCAATGGTGGCTGCCATTCCTTCAGTGTCCCAACCTTGTTGTGTCAGGCTAACGGGAACAGCACGGCATGACGCTCCTTTAATGGCGGCGAGTGCCATCGGGTAAGTAGGCTGGTCGATGACCACGCGGTCGCCAGGGCCGGTTAACAAACGTAAGATCAAGCCAAAACCACTCAGCGCACCGTTGACGATCATAATCTGATCGGCGTCAGTTGGCAGCCCGCGGGCGGCATAGCGTTGCGCGATAATCTCACGCAGTTCAGGCAAACCCTGCTGGTTATAACCGGTCGTCGCTAAATGTTCTGGCAAGGCAATCAGTGCCTGAGCATAGGCCTGATGAATTTCTGGCCCGGCAGTGAGTGCCGCAGTGGAAAGATCTAATGTGGTCGCCCTGCCAGGAAGAGGAGAGACGGTTTGCCGCCCTTCCGGCAGCATGGTGACAGAACCTGAACCTTGTCGGCTTGCCAGATATCCTTCATCCCGCAACTGAGCCAGCGCGGTGGCGACCGTGGTACGGCTAATACCGAGTGCGGCTGCCAGTTCTCGCTCACCAGGCAGGCGGCAATCGAGCGGCAAGCGTCCATCCAGAATCAGCAACCGTAGCCCATCCGCCAGTTGGCGATAAACCGGGGAGCGCGGTAAATCCTGTTGCCAGTTTCCCAGCAATTTTGTCAGCGATGATGAACCGGTTCTGCGCTGTGTCATAGCAATCCACTTTGTATTAACTGGACCTTAATATCAGATCCATTTTGCGTGAAAGTAAAGCCACAAAAGATTTCTGAGGTGAAGATAATGATCGCTCGTCGCTTGCTGCAACTGTATACCGGTCTGGTGCTATACGGTGTCTCTACCGCCATGTTTGTGCGAGCCAATTTAGGGGCCGATCCATGGAATGTGTTCCACCTTGGTGTGGCGCGGATCTTCTCTCTTAATATTGGCATGGTGATGATTGTGGTCGGCGCGTTGGTGCTGCTACTGTGGATCCCGTTGCGCCAAAAACCTGGGCTTGGGACCATCAGCAACGTGATTGTGTTGGGGTTGGCCGCTGATGCCGCGTTAGCCTTAATGCCGCCGCTTGAATCGCTGGCAGCGCGCAGTATTTTGCTGTTGGCAGCGATACTGGTGAATGCGATTGCCACGGGGATGTACATCGGCGCTGGGTTTGGTTCAGGGCCACGAGATGGCTTAATGACCGGGATTAACGCGCGAACGGGTTGGTCGGTGCGCAGTGTACGCACCGCCATCGAATTGACGGTTTTACTGGCGGGATGGTTGATGGGCGGCACATTTGGCGTCGGGACGGTGTTATACGCGCTGGCGATTGGCCCATTAATTCAACTCTGTTTGCCGTGGTTTCGTATTCATATTCAACGGGAGAAAAAACTGGTTGAACCGACAATAGTACCCTAATGTTGAAACCTAAAACCGACAGTTTGAGGTCACGATGCACAACACGGTCATTAGCAAAGCGGCGGCACATTTTAGTAGCTATCAGTTAGCAGAAATTTTATCTCACTGTTTTGAAGGGTATTTAGTCCCTTTCACCATTGACGGCAAGGCCTTTGCCTCGCGTTTTGCCGCTGAAGATATGAGCCTCAATGATAGCCGTGTGTGGATGCAAAACGATGAACCGAAAGCGTTGGCGATCATCAGTCGCCGTGGCCAATCCTGTCGCCTCGCCGCATTTGCTATTCGCCCTGAACTGCGTGGGCAGGGGTTTGGCAGGCAATTCATGCAGCAATTAATTGATGAAGCGAAAGCGCGTGGCGACCGCAACATGTGGCTGGAAGTCATCGTCGGTAACGACAGTGGGCTGGCACTGTATGAGCGTATGGGATTTGTGCGTCAGAATACGTTCGTCGGATTTTACGCTACAAGCCCGGCGCGCTTTATTGCCACCAACGAATTAACTGAAGTCGATCCTCTGATGGTTGCCAAAAAAATGATGGCCGATACGCACCTGCGTTTGCCGTGGTTAAGCGGGGGGGAGACGCTGTTTAAATTACCCGGCCAGGCATTTTCGCTGCAAGATGCCGCTTACGCCATGGTAGTGACGGCGCCATACCTCAGGTTACGAATGCTGTATGTAGATCCGGCTGCACGAGGCAAAGGGCTGGCGAAAAAGCTGCTGATGTTATTGCGTGAGCGCTTCCCAGGTATTGCAACTGCAGCGGCTATCCCTGAACAAATGTCTCCTCTTTTCCTGAGCTGCGGCTACCGTCAAGACCCCATTACGCAATATGAAATGCTACTCAAACTCTGAGTAAGCAGTTTTCATTCTCAACGACTAAACTTATCAATCGCAATCATCACGGGTGGAAAACATCTGCCCGTCTTCACCACACCGTGGAGGTTCACCATGCATTATGTTGATGGTTTCGTTGTTGCTGTACCGGCAGCAAATAAAGATGCGTATAAGCAAATGGCCGCGAAAGCGGCGCCGCTATTCAAAGAGTTTGGTGCGTTACGCGTAGTAGAATGTTGGGCTGACGATGTGCCCGATGGCAAACTCACTGATTTTCGTATGGCGGTGAAAGCTGAAGAGAAAGAAGAAGTGGTTTTCAGCTGGATTGAATATCCTTCCAAAGAAGTTCGCGATCAAGCAAATGCCAAAATGATGTCTGACCCACGGATGAAAGAGTTTGGTGAGTCAATGCCATTTGATGGCAAGCGCATGATATATGGTGGCTTTGCACCACTGCTTGACGAGTAAAAAAGGGTGGATGACGCCAGGCCAGGTAGCCTGATCTGGCGTCAAGAGCGCTTCGTTGCCCTGGCGTGATAGTTCGCCACCCAGGCAATAAACTCCTCTTTCGGCAGCGCTCTACTGTACAACCAACCTTGCCCGTACTGCACACCCTGCTGGCGTAACCACGAGGCCTGAGCGGGGGTTTCAATACCTTCGGCCACCATTAAAACCCCCAGAGTATTGGCCATTTCAATGATATGTGGCGTGACGTTTTTATATTCCAGCGCATCGACAAACGACTTATCTATTTTAATGATATCGACATCGAGATCCTGCAAATAACTGAGACTCGAGTAACCAGTACCGAAATCATCAATATAAATGGCATGGCCCGCTTTGCGATATTGCGCAAGAATCGGTGCTGTCACTTTCGGATCGGCAAAACCCCGCTCGGTAATTTCAAGTGCAATTTGCTCTGGTTTAACGGAATAACGACTTAGATAAGGGGTAATGACTTCAAGAATATGTAGACTTCTTGCGTCGCGCACGCCCAGATTAACCGAAATATGGTGGTCTGGGTTTTGGCTAAGCCACTCGCCAAGCTCGAGGAAAATAAGCTCAATGACTTGTTCAGTTAATTGCGTGACCAGCCCGGTTTGTTCCGCCAGCGGAATAAACGCATCAGGATTCAGCATTGAACCATCTTGCTGCTTCCAGCGAATTAATGCTTCAGCTCCAACGCTTTCACCGCTTTGAAGATGGACAATAGGTTGATATACAACGCTAATTTCACGGTTTTTAATGGCGTCCATCAAGCGGTTACGTGGTGATAATAACCGGCGTAGAACACGAATTAAGAATGTACCCGCAAGAAGACTAATCACTAAACCGACGGGTAGCCAAATCAATAGTTGCTCATACCAAACCGTATTCAGCGGCTCCAGTGAAGCCCAGGCCACCATGGCCAGGCCAGTTTCTGGATTGCGACGGATAACATAAAAATCGTTCTCGCTTTGAAATTCCTCTACACCTTGTTTCAGCGGTTCACGCCACGCGTCTGGAATATAGTGACTATTGCTGGCAATTATTCTCTGTTTAGCCAGACCGACCATGGCAATATTTAGCGTGTATTTACCAAATGGTAGTACGTCAATAAAGGACATCGGGTCAACTAAGGCAACATGAGAGAACTTGCCAATATAGATCATCTTGCGTTTAAAGCCTGGCAGCGGTGGCGTGGTATACCATGCATTAAAGCCATAACTACCAGAATGTTCGGGTTTACCCAGGGTTTCACCGTGGCTGAATAACTCCAGCGAACTACACAGAAGATGGTCATCCTTTTGAAATATCACTTCTTGCACATAGCGATATTCAAGGGCGATGCGATGCATGGCCTCCGCATGAGCCGGAGAGCAGGTATTGTCTTTATTGAGGTTAATATCATCAACAGCAGCAACAGCCTGCTCGATAACATTGCCGGTGCGGTACAAGGCGTGATCGGCAAACTCTCCCAGTTCGTTATGAAAAACTTGCTCGGCATTACGATGAGCAAGATAAATGCTTAACAAAATAGGCAGCAAAACCGCCAAAATAAGTATGCCACTGACCAGGCTAATAAGCTTTCGGGATGTCATTCTTTTAGACCCCGTGAGAAATTTCGTTTTTATAATGGTTTTTCATAGAAGAGGTTAGTCTATCTCACATGAATGAGGGATGTTATGTTTTCATGCCGAGTGGGCATGGAGTCTTGAGATGCGAGCATCTGGTGAGCATAAAATGAAGAAAAAAGAGTTTGTTATTCAGGATTTGTTGAGCAAGATTTATCAACATAATGATTCACAGCGACGCAAATTACCCCCTGAACGCCAGCTTGCCATGGAATATGATGTTTCGCGTTTTACTATTCGCAAAGCGCTGGAAAAACTGGTGAGTATTGGGGTCGTGGAAATTGTCCAGGGATCTGGAATTTGGATTAACCCACAGGCCCGTAATAACCCGCTGGTCTATAACTCCATCACCGAAAAGCGTTTTGATCAGATGGCGTTTCGCATGGTGAATCTGCATAAGAAATTACCTAATCGCGAAGAGCAGCAAGTTTTTGGTGTGGGTGAAAATGACTACATCTGGCAGTTTTGCCGCTTGCGATATGTCGATAATCAAAAGGTACAAATCGAGATTTCGCGTATGCCGGTACAGGATTTCCCTGATTTAAACCAGCAAGTGATTGAACGCTCGATTCAACAATATGTGCTGAGCAAGGGGTTGCGAATTTCTCACCTGCTAACCAGTTATCAGGCGGTGGCGGTTAGCAAAGAACAGGCGGCCTTACTGGAATGTAAAAAAGGTATCCCGGCGATGCACATCATCAACCGGGGCATTCTGGAAGGGGGGCGCGTTTTTGAAATCAGCGACATCATCGACATCAACTATTCCTGCACCTACGTCATCCCCTATAACCATGACAATTTAGCGTATCGGCAGGGCACTCAAGGCGTGTGAATCGCCCCATTAGGCAAGCGACTTTGCGTCCACTCGTGTGGGCGATATTCCACCGGGAAGGCTTCCGCTTTTTGTTGATCGAAACCGACGCCAATGCCCGGCTTTTCAAGCGGATAAATATAACCGCGCTCTGCAACTGGCGCGCCGGGGAACACCGCTTCGGTATTCGGTTTATTCGGAATAAACTCCTGAATCGCCGCATTGTGCAGGTGAATATTTAAATGGGTATTCACCGCCACGCCGATTGGCGTCATGTCAGATGGGCCATGCCAGGCCAGACGCACACCAAATGCCTGGCAAAGAATGGCGAGTTTCAACGCTGGAGTTATCCCGCCAATTTGTGAAACGTGGCAGCGAATAAAATCGATGCGCCGATTCACAATCAAATCATGCCATTCAGCCGGGTTATTAAACAATTCGCCCATTGCCAGCGGCACTGATGAATGCGCGCGGACTTGCTCTAACCAGGCACTTTGTTGCGGTGGCAGAATATCTTCGATAAACCACGGTTGATAAGGCTCAAGCGCTTTTGCCAGCTGCACCGCTTGCAGCGGGAATAAACGTTCATGCACATCGTGAAGAATATGGAACTGGTTGCCGTACTTCTCGCGCAGCGCTTTGAACATCGCCACGGTATTCGCCATGTATTCGTCCTGATCGTAATAGGCGCCAGGCGTTGGCTCACGAGTGGCATGCAAACCTTGCGGCGTGCCACCGTAGAAACCTAACTGGCAGCGAATGTAGCGGTAACCTTGTGCCAGCAGTTTGTCCACTTCGAGATACAACCCTTCCAGGGTTTCACTGGCGGCGTGGCTGTAAGCGGCGATAGCGTCTTTCGATTTTCCGCCCAGCAATTGGTATAGCGGCATTCCGGCAAGCTGGCCTTTGATATCCCAAAGTGCCATATCCACACCGGCAATAGCGTTGTTGATGACCGGGCCGTTACGCCAGTAAGCGTTGACGGTCATCATCTGCCATAAGTCTTCGATATTATTGGCATCGCGCCCGATAAGCAGTGGTTTGAGGTATTCATCGACCATGGTTTTCACGGCCAGCGGGCGTTGCTGGAAGGTGGCACAGCCGTGGCCGGTCACACCCTTATTGGTGGTAACTCGCACTGTGACCAGGTTGTGACGGTCGGGGCGGGTAATAAAACATTCGATATTTTCAATAATGGTTGGCTGCACAAGATGACTCCGCAATGCGTTTTAAAAACGTTCATTGGCTTTTCAGGTTTAAGGCTTCTGCTTTTTACTATCACCCTATTTTTGACTGCGGGTAAATCATTTTTTTTGCTTATTTTTATTGGTCAGGAAAAGGTGTGCGGTGAACATAAAAACCGTACCAATTTGTCTCTTTAGGTGGTTTCATGGCTTTTGTATAGGCTAATTGTGATGTTGTTCAAAGTTTATTGGTTTGTTTTAGTGGTTGCGATTCCCTACCATCATGGGCATTCAACACATAACAATAAGCAATTTTTTGGGGAGTGACAGATGGGGACCCGTGATGCCATTAATAATATTATTCACCTGATTGGTGGGGCGGATAATATTAGTAAAGCCTGGCACTGTATGACGCGCTTGCGCTTCTCTCTGATTGACGAGAATAAAATTGATCAGTCCGGGATTAAAAAAATCCCTGGTGTTTTAGGGGCGCAGATTCAGAGCGATCAATTCCAGATAATTATTGGCCCGCAGGTCAACAGTTGGTATGAACAACTGACCCACGAGCTTGGCTCCACTCCTGAACAAACTTCACCAACCCACGCGAAGAAAGCGCGAAAAAGCCTGGTGTCAATGTTTATGGATACCGTGTCGGGCGTGTTTGGCCCGATTGTTCCCGCCATTGCCGGTGCCGGGATGATTAAAGGCCTGCTGGCGGGTTTGATTGCCTTGAAAGTGGTTTCGGCGAAAAGCGACACGGTGATCGTTATCGATTTAATCGCCAGTGGCGTGTTCTATTTTTTACCGTTCTTTTTGGCCATCTCCGCGGCGCGAATCTTCAAGACCAATGAATACCTGGCTGCGGCTGTCGCGGCATGCTTTATGTATCCATCGCTGATTGAAGCCGCCAAAGCACTGGCGGGCCACGCACCTGATGCGGTCGGTGCGTTTTACTTCCTGAATGTGATCCCCGTTTCGGTGTTCAACTACGCCTCAAGCGTGATTCCGGTGATTTTTTCGGTTCTGGCATTAAGTTACATCCATCGCTGGGTGGATAAAATCATGCCGGATTTGCTGAAAACGGTGTTTACCCCGACGCTCACCCTGTTCCTTGCGGCGTTAGTGGCGCTGGTGGTGATTGGGCCGCTGGGGATTTATCTTGGCAAAGGGTTGGCGTGGTTTATTGAAGGGCTATTTGGGGTGTCGGCGAGCTTTGCCGGATTAGTCGTAGGGGCGATTCGTCCGGTGGCTATTCTGACCGGTATGCACCACGCCATGACGCCAATCGCACTGCAAAACTTTACCGATCGCGGCTACGACATGCTGATGCCAATGATGTTCATGGCCAATATGGCGATTGCCGGTTCCACGCTTGCCATCTGGAAGCAGAGCAAATCCCGTGAAGAACGTGCAGTGGTTCTGCCAGCGGCAATTTCCGCGCTGCTGGGTATCACTGAACCGGCACTGTTTGGTGTACTGACTCGCTACAAGAAAGCGTTTATTGCCGCCACGGTTGCCAGCTCCCTCGCTTCGGCATTCATTGCTTTCTTCGGTGTGCGTTTGTATGGCTATATTTTGTCGAGTATTTTCAGTTTGCCGGCGTACATCGGCCCGTACTTTATCTTTGCGTTGATGGGCGTGGCGCTGGCATTGGGACTGTCGTTTACGCTGACAACTTTACTGGTGCGCGAGAAGAACTGAAAACAGGCGCTTATCCGACCTATGTGTCTTGTCGGTCGGATAAGCGTTAGCGTCATCCGACGCTTTACCGCCGGTGCGCGAGACGGCGCACTAGGCGGTCACCAATACTTTGTACAAGCTGTACCATCACCACTAAAATCACCACCGTGCCGACCATCACCTGGTCGTTAAAACGCTGGTAACCGTAACGAATCGCCAGATCTCCCAGACCGCCACCGCCAATCACACCTGCCATCGAGGAAAAGCCAATCAGCATCACCACGGTGAGCGTAATCCCCGCCAGAATGGCCGGTAGCGCTTCGGGTAGCAGCACTTTGCCGACGATATGCCAGACATTTCCACCCATCGACAAAATGGCTTCAATACGGCCTTTATCGACTTCATCCAGGGCGTTTTCCACTACTCGGGCAAAAAATGGAAACGCACCAATGGTGATGGGGACCACTGCCGCCGTGCTGCCCAACGTAGTGCCGATGATAATGCGGGTGAATGGGATTAAGGCAATCAACAGCACAATGAACGGTAGTGAACGCCCAACATTCACCACGCTGCCAATAACCTGATTCAAAACCGGTGCCGGTAGCACGCCGTCACGACGGGTGAGAAACAGCAACACGCCCAGCGGCAAACCGATAATCACGGTGAAAAGCGCGGCAAGGCCGACCATATATAACGTATCGAGCGTGCCATCGAGCAATAAAGGCCACAAATCTTCCCAGGCTAGGCGACTTCGCATAACACTCTCCCTGACACACCGATTCGGCGTAAAAATGCTTGTTCCGCAGCGTCGCCAGGTAATAGCGCCTGGCGCAGTCGGGAATAGGGGGTTGCCAGCAATTCAGATAACGAACCGCTTTCCACTAATTTGCCGTTTTCCAGTAGTGCTGCGTGATCGCATATTGCTTTCACCACTTCCAGTTGATGGGTAATCAGCACAATCGTGACGCCCAGTTTACGGTTGATATCCATCAGCAGCGCCAGTACGGAAGTGGTGGTTTCGCTATCTAATGCGCTGGTGGCTTCATCACAAAGCAGCACATCAGGATGCGCGGCCAGGGCACGAGCGATGCCTACGCGCTGCTTCTGCCCGCCGGAAAGCTGCGACGGAAAAGCCTGGGCTTTATCGCTCAGCCCAACTAATTCAAGCAACTCGATAATGCGTTTCTGGCGCACCTCACGCGGTTGCCCGGCGATTTCCAGCGGTACGGCAATGTTGTCCGTGACATTACGCGCATGAATCAGGTTGAAGTGCTGGAACACCATTCCGGTACGCTGGCGATGGGTGCGCAATTCGCGGTTATTGAGCGTGGTAATGTCCACGCCCTGCATCAGAATACGGCCCGAAGTGGGCCGCTCCAGTAAATTGAGACAGCGGATCAAGGTGCTTTTCCCCGCGCCACTGCGCCCGAGAATGCCGTAGATTGCACCGTCTGGCACAGTCAGCGAGACATCATCCAGTGCCGGTTGGCCTCCTCCGGCATACACTTTGCTCAGCCGCTCAACGGTAATCATGATTGCGGAGTAGCGACAGGGATGACTGAGCCATTGAACTGTTTGCGAATAAAGTCAGCAACTTGTGGGGATTGCAGATCTTTCGCCAGCTCTTTGATGCGCGGATCGTTAGCCAGATTTGGGTTGGTAACCAGAATATTGGCGTAAGGATTATGCGTGGCACTTTCCAGACCCAGTGCGTCTTTCGACGGCGTTAACCCGGCTTCCAGCGCGTAGTTGCCATTAATCACCGCCAGATCAACATCATCGAGCGAACGCGGCAGTTGCGGGGCTTCGATCTCGACGATCTTCAGCTTCTTCGGATTACTGGCGATATCACGCGGTGTGGCCTGGTTTTGCGCGGCATCTTTAAATTCCGGCTTCAGCGTAATCAGCCCTTTGTCCTGTAACAAATAGAGTGCGCGACTCAAGTTGGTGACGTTGTTCGGCAGGGCAATGGTGGCGTTTTCCGGCACCGACTTCAGGTCTTTATATTTGTGTGAATAGATTCCGAGCGGCTCGATATGCACGGTTGCGGCGACGGTGAATTTTTTACCCAGCGCTTTTTCCTGATCGCGCAAATAAGGAACGTGCTGGAAATAGTTGGCATCCACATCCCCGTTTGCCAGCAATTCGTTGGCATTCACACCGTTACTCAACTCAACCACTTTGAGTTTTAAATTCGGATCGAGCTTCTGCACAAAAGCGAGGATCTCGGCATGCGGTACTGCGTCAGCGGCGATGCGCAAAGTTTCTGCTGCGTGAGCGCTGAAGGCCAGAGTCAAAGACAGCGCGATCCCTGCCAGTTTAAAAGAGGCATTTTTCATGGTGTTTTCCTTTAAGGTTTAAGCGATGAGTTCACTGCTGTTACGCAAGACATCCGGGTAATAACGTTCCGCCACGTCGGGATGCGACCGCAGGCGACCTTTGAGATAATTCCAGCCGACATCGCGCAGCAACGGGTTGTCTGGGTCACTTTCTGGCCCATGAGCTTGTTGAGCGAGTTCGGGTGGCAGAGCATAAACGGGCACGACAGCGTCTAACTGCGCGCCGAGGAAAAAGGCAATCGACTGACGTTCCAGCCCAGGTAATGGGGAAACCACCCGATGAACCGTGGCGCGTAAATAGCCGTTGGTTGCCAGTTCCAGCAACTCGCCGATGTTCACCACAAAACTGCCTGGCAATGGGGCGGCATCTATCCAGTTATCTGGTGAGACTTCGACCTGCAAACCTTGCTGCTGGTCCTGCAACAGGAAGCTCAGGAAGCCTGAATCTTTATGCGCACCGACACCCTGATTGCCTTCCGTTGCTTGTTGGCCTGGATAACGAATCAGTTTGATGTGTTCGTTGGGTTGATGGCCGTACAGGTTATCGAAACTGTTGGCCGGCAGTTGTAACGCCTGCGCAAAAGTACGCAGCAGCTTGAGTGCCACCGCCGTCATTTCACGCTGAAATTGCAACAGGGTAGGTTTTAGAGAAGGCAACGATTCTGGCCACAAATTTGGGCCTTGTAAGCGCAGCCAGCCTGGCTGATCTTCATGAATTGCCAGCGCCGGGCGTTCTGCGCCGATATCAAACTGTTCGCGCCAGTCCGGTTTGCCACGAGTTAATTCGCTGGCAGCACGGTTGTAACCACGAAAATGAGGGGAGTGGATCATCGCCACTTTTTGTTTTTCAGCTGCGGGCAAAGCGAAAAACTGCTGCGCTTCATCCTGGACGGCCTGTTGCAATTCTGGGCTGATGCCGTGATTGATCAGGTAGAAGAAACCGATGTCACGCGCGGCATGGCGCAGTTGTTCAAGAAATGCGGCTCGATCTGTCGCGGTGCCGTTAAGGGCCAGGAGATCGAGTATTGGCAAGGCCTGGGTCGTTGTGTTGCTCATAATGAACTCCGCGTAAGACAAATGTTTTCCCGACAAACTCTGATTTTTTGTCCCAACAATAATTTTCACAACGACAGCGCTGATTCATGGTTTAACCCTTCTGACTGAGGTGGAGTACATGGAAATTACATTGCCGTAAGCGCGTCGTGCCGCCCAATATTGTTATCTTCTAAGTTATGGCTGTGTCGGGTTCTAAGCTTTTGCGAAATTCAGCAATGCCAACAAAACAGAGTTGCATTCTTTTTATTGGTCATTTATTGTTATGTTATAACATAATTTATTAGGCGTAGATTTATGCAGGTTTTGAATTCATTACGCAGCGCAAAGCAGCGTCATCCGGATTGCCAGATTGTGAAACGCAAAGGACGGCTGTATGTGATTTGCAAAAGTAATCCGCGTTTTAAAGCGGTGCAGGGCGGGAAAAAACGGCGTTAAAACAAGGGGCTTTGGCCCCTTTCTTTCTTAATGAGAGGGTTACGAACGCCCAAGAGAGAAGATATCGTAAAAAGAGAGTTCGCCTTTGGTGGCAACCATTTTATGCAGTAAAGATTTTTGTTGTTCGTCAACACCAGGGGAATGCAGGATTTTATCAATCAATGTCGACGGGACATTGCGCGTGTTGTACCACTCGCCGTTGTAACAAACGCGTAAATCCAGTACATCGATATCGTCGTAGCGATAACGGGGGTTCACATCAAAAAAGAAGAAACCATTAAGTAGCGCAAATAGCACCACCAGTAACCAGACCGAGCCTGCCAGAGTATCTGATTCCAGCATCACCCACAGTGTGGCAAACCAGCCTATCCACATGCCGATAAACAACCCCGGGTGTTTGCGAATGAAGCTGATGCTAAAACGCGGACGGTTATCGCGTTTTTCTTCGGCATTAAGTTGCTCGATAGTATCGGTGAGCAGGCGCTGAATTTCGGTCATGATGAGCCTTCTGAACGGAAACGTTACGGGCAGAGAACTGTTATTTTAAGAAGCCCTGTACGGGTAAAAAAGTAACAGTTATGCCAAAAAAAACCATAACAGTTAGTGGCCGATGACGGGAACCGTTTTAATCACTCGTGCCGGGTTTCCTGCAACCACTGAGTTGGCTGGAATGTCTTTCGTGACGACAGAACCCGAGCCAATCACCACGTTATCACCGATGGTGACACCGGGATTGATGACCGCACGTCCGCCAATCCAGACGTTATCACCAATCGTAACGGGTTTGCCAAACTCAACGCCACTGTTGCGTGTTTCAGCATCCAGCGGGTGTGTTGCAGTATAGATATGAACGCCTGGCGCCAACATGCAGTTTTCACCAATGTGAACCGGGCAAACATCGAGAATGACGCAGTCAAAATTGGCGTAGAAGTTTTTGCCGAGAAAAATATTGTAACCATAGTCACAGCGAAACGTTGGCTCAATATAAGCATTCAGACTTTGGCCCAACAGTTGTTCAAGCAATTGTGCACGCACAGCTTGTTCATCGGGTTCGGTGTGATTAAAACGGTAAATCAAATGACGCGCTTTAATACTATCGTCACGAAGTTGTGGGTCACCAGGGCGATAAAGTTCGCCTGCAATCATTTTCTGTTTCTCTTCACTCATCGCGATGCCTCAATTAAATAGACAGAACAGTGGTTACCGTAAGCGATGAGGTTGTTATTGATGAAAATGTTGTTTCTTTTTGTGATTTTAATCACATTGCAAAGCTGGTAATCAACAATCACTAACAATGAACCGCGACTGACGCATTCAGCAGTTAACTGTTTAAACCATGAACCTAATAACAATTACGAGGTATTAGCGGATAAATGTCCATACAGAGGGTGGTATTTTATCGTAAAGCTTATTCATGGTGAGTTCAGCAAGTCGGTGGTCGGCAGCTGAATAAAATACCGCCAATTCATTATCTGATAATTCGTATTTATTTTTTTCAATTACACGTTCTAAGGTCTCAATTGTTTGGCAGCGTCGCAGACGCATCAAATAATCAGTCTTAGTTAATGGTTTAGTAGTCATGAAATCACCTTATACATCTTGTAATATTTTTAAAAGGAGAGGCTTACAGGGTTAGCGCGGCTCTCTGTGACGAAACATCGGAATAATCGATTCCCGGACTTACGCCATTTCTGCAAATCGTGTGCATTGATGCCGTAGTTGCTGAACAGCATAAAGGTATCGTCCAAATATTCGTCAATTTGTTCAATCAATTTACTCTCATCATCATACTTAATTTTGTAATTAAGTGCGAAGGCAGCTATGTGCTCAATCAATTCATTCAACTGCAAGTTAATGGCCGAAGTAGGATCATTAACCCAACCATGATTACTCTCGCCAAGGTTGGTAAGGCAGTCATGATACAGGTTTTCGCAGAGAAATTTAAGCTGCGCAATATCATGCCGTTTTGGTGAGTATTCGTCCATAATGCAGCCCCTTTTATCGAAGAAAATTGATAAACACTACGCGTTGGGGTGGACACACCTGGATGAGGTGGGGATCAATAACAACGATTATTCCATATACTTTCACTATAAATCAATCTGCAGTAGATTTCCTTTCACTATTACGAAAAATTACATTTGTAGCAAATGTGTTTACCCTAACGTAATGTTTATAAAGAGTTTCACGTTTTTTAAAAGCAATGTCTTATAAATTATCCTAAAAGGGTACTTAAGAAAACAGTTTGCTTTCAACAGGTTAATCTCCTGTTGCTGTAATATCTCGTGGGCAGGTGTAAATAAAAAATCGACTAGGAATGTTCCTAATAAATAAGTATGAATCCGTATTTACAAATTCACCAGTCAGTTTGGGAAATATTTTGTCATGATATTCGAATGAAACATCTCCTGAACGGCAACACTTTGAAACCTACTCAGGGCCAGAGTCAGCATTTTCGATATTTAATAATATAGCAAATGAGGATAGGGCACAGATATAAAAAAGGCCGCTTGCGCGGCCTTGTACTTGCAGTCTAAGACTTACTTGTGGTGCTCAACCGGGTGAGCGTGCTCGAGGTCTTCAGTCTTACGGCTGAAGCGACGGCGTACTACCACGAAGAACACAGGTACGAAGAAGATAGCCAGAACAGTTGCAGTCACCATCCCGCCCATTACACCAGTACCTACGGCGTTCTGCGCACCGGAACCTGCACCGGAGCTGATGACCAGCGGCATTACCCCGAGGATAAACGCCAGTGATGTCATCAGAATTGGACGCAGACGCATACGCACCGCTTCAAGTGTAGCTTCAATCAAGCCTTTGCCTTCTTTCTCCATCAAGTCTTTGGCGAATTCTACGATAAGTATCGCGTTCTTCGCCGACAAACCAATGGTTGTCAGCAGGCCTACCTGGAAGTATACGTCGTTAGTCAGCCCACGTAATGTGGCGGCTAGCAGTGCACCGACAACACCCAATGGAACAACCAGCATGACCGAGAACGGAATTGACCAGCTCTCATACAGTGCTGCCAGACACAGGAATACCACTATCAAGGAAATCGCATACAGGGCAGGGGCCTGGTTACCAGACAAACGCTCCTGATAAGACATACCCGTCCAGTCGTAGCCGATACCGGTTGGCAATTTGCTCGCCAGTTCTTCCATCATGTTCATCGCTTCACCGGTACTCTTACCTGGCGCCGCCTGACCAAGGATTTCCATGGATGGCAAACCATTATAACGTTCCAGACGTGGTGAACCGTATTCCCAGTGCGCGGTAGAGAACGCAGAGAACGGTACCATCTGGCCGGTAGAACCGCGCACATACCAGTCGTTGATATCGCTTGGTAGCATACGGAATGGAGCATCAGCCATCAGGTAAACTTTCTTCACACGACCACGGTCGATGAAGTCGTTTACGTAACTACCGCCCCATGCAGCACCCAGAGTGGTGTTGATGTCGCTGATAGAAACGCCCAATGCTTGCGCTTTTTCCTGGTCGATATCGACTTTAAACTGCGGCGTATCTTCCAGACCGTTTGGACGCACGCCCACTAACAGGTCTGAGTGTTTAGCGACTTCACCAAACAACTGGTTACGCGCCTGAGTCAGTTTTTCGTGTCCAAGGTTCGCCTGGTCAATCAACTGGAAGTCGAAGCCCGTTGCGGTACCCAGTTCTACGATCGCTGGCAGGTTAAATGCGAACACGATGGCATCTTTGATTTTCGAGAATTGGGCACTGGCGCGAGCAGCAATCGCCGGAACCTTGTTCTCTTCACCAGGGCGCTCATCCCAATCTTTCAAGGAAACGAATGCCAGACCGGTATTCTGCCCCTGGCCTGAGAAGCCAAAGCCGTTAACGGTAAATACCGAGTTAACGTTGTCTTTCTCTTTTTCGAGGTAATACTTGCTCACCTCATCAAGAACGGCTTGGGTACGTTCTTGTGTCGCACCTGCAGGCAACTGAGCCATAGTCAGGAATACGCCCTGGTCTTCTTCTGGCAAGAAGGAACTTGGCAGACGAACAAACAGGAACGCCATACCCACCACAATCAGCAGATACAACACCAGGTAACGACCGGTGCTACGCAAGATGTTACCGACACTGTCGGTATAATGATGCGTGCTCTTATCGAACATGTTGTTAAACCAGCCGAAGAAGCCTTTCTTCGCATGGCTTTCACCTTTAGCGACCGGCTTGAGCAAAGTGGCGCAGAGTGCTGGTGTCAGAATCAGTGCTACCAGAACAGAAAGCACCATTGCCGATACGATGGTAATGGAGAACTGACGATAGATTGCCCCTGTAGAACCGCCGAAGAATGCCATCGGTATAAATACCGCTGACAGAACCATCGCGATCCCGACCAGAGCGCCCTGAATCTGCTCCATCGATTTGCGTGTGGCTTCTTTCGGTGGCAACCCTTCTTCCACCATCACACGCTCAACGTTTTCTACTACCACGATGGCGTCATCAACCAACAGGCCTATCGCAAGCACCATCCCGAACATCGTTAGGGTGTTTATCGAATAGCCAAAGATGGAAAGGATAGCGAACGTCCCCAGCAGTACCACCGGCACGGCAATCGTTGGAATCAATGTGGCGCGGAAGTTCTGTAAGAACAGATACATTACCAGGAACACCAGCACGATGGCTTCAACGAGAGTTTTGACTACCTCTTTGATAGAGATTTTAACGAATGGCGTGGTGTCATACGGATAAACCACTTTTAGGCCAGCCGGGAAAAATGGCTGCAGTTTTGCCACAGTGGCACGTACCGCATCAGCTGTATCCAGTGCGTTAGCACCGGTTGCCAGTTTGATACCTAAACCAGAAGCCGGTTGGCCGTTGTAACGTGCAACAACGTTATAGTTCTCGCCGCCCAACTCAACTTTTGCCACATCTTTGAGCAGAACTCGTGAGCCATCTTGATTCACTTTCAGCAGAATTTTGCTGAACTCATCGGCAGATTTCAAACGGGTCTGAGCAATGATAGAGGCGTTAAGTTGCTGACCTTTAACCGGTGGCGTACCACCCAACTGACCTGCTGCTACCTGGGCGTTCTGCGCTTTAATAGCATTGATAATATCGACCGGCGTGAGTTGGTAGTTGTTCAGTTTGTTCGGATCCATCCAGATACGCATCGCGTACTGAGCACCAAACAGCTGAACATCACCGACACCACGAGTACGGCTGATAGGGTCTTTAATGGTTGCGCCAACGTAGTCCGAAATATCTTCCTGGGTCATGGAGCCATCGGTGTTGATCAAACCGAGAACCATCAGGAAGTTACTGGAAGACTTCTCAACGCTAACACCTTGTTGCTGTACTTCTTGAGGAAGTAGCGGCATCGCAAGTTGCAGTTTGTTCTGAACCTGTACCTGGGCGATATCCGCGTCAGTACCAGAATCAAAGGTAATGGTGATGGTGACAGAACCAGAGGAATCACTGGAAGAGGACATGTACAGCAGGTTGTCGATACCGTTCATGTTCTGTTCGATAACCTGTGTCACGGTATCCTGT
Organism: Buttiauxella sp. S19-1; assembly: GCF_022134725.1. Lineage (NCBI taxonomy): Bacteria > Pseudomonadati > Pseudomonadota > Gammaproteobacteria > Enterobacterales > Enterobacteriaceae > Buttiauxella > Buttiauxella sp. S19-1. The sequence continues at coordinate 6,359 of NZ_JAHWLU010000011.1, read as the reverse complement.
ACCGTCTTCGCATCTGCACCTGGATAGTTTGCTGAGATCGAAATCGCCGGTGGCGCAATGGTTGGATATTGCGCGATAGGCAATTTCATGATCGCAAGCCCGCCCGCCAACATAATAATGATGGCGATTACCCAGGCAAAAATCGGGCGATCGATAAAAAACTTAGCCATGTCTTAACGTCTCCTGTTTAAGTTAAGACTTCGTTTGTTCAGACTGAGTGCCAGCGGCTGCTTGATTCTGACCTTTATCATCTGCCGCTACTTCCTGCGCTTTCACCTGAACACCGGGTTTCACTTTTTGCAAACCGGTCACAATTACGCGATCGCCATCCTTCAACCCACTGGTAACCAGCCATTTATCGCCGATAGCCTGAGCTGCTGTGATATCGCGAACTTCTACTTTGTCATCTTTGCCAATGACCAGGGCGGAAGCATCACCACGCGGTGTACGAGTGACACCTTGTTGCGGAACGAGCAGTGCGTTTGGATTAGTACCTTCTTCCAGTTGTGCGCGGACAAACATGCCCGGAAGCAGCGTTTTATCTGGGTTAGGGAAGATGGCACGCAGAGTGATAGAGCCGGTGCTCTGGTCAACTGTCACATCAGAAAACTCTAAAGAGCCTTCTTGCGGGAATGTAATACCGTCGTTAGTGACTAATTTGACTTTCGCTTTGCCGTTTTCTTGCTTCAGTTTGCCGTCAGCCAACTCTTGCTTAAGGCGCAAGAAATCGTTGCTGGACTGGGTGACATCCACGTAGATAGGATCAAGCTGTTGTACGGTCGCCATAGCGGTGGCCTGGGCTCCCGTTACCAGCGCGCCTTCAGTAACAGAAGACTTACCGATGCGACCACTAATTGGTGAAGTCACTTTGGTATAAGCCAGGTTAATGCGTGCCGATTCAACAGCGGCTTTAGCAGCAACAACTGCCGCATTTGCCTGTTGAGAATCGGCAAGAGCGGTGTCGTAGTCTTGTTGACTGATGTACTTAGTACCCAAAAGCTTCGCATAACGTTTCAGCGTCAGCTGAGCAATATTTGCACTCGCCTGTGCTTTCGCGAGGTCGCCTTTGGCGCTGTCATATGCGGCCTGATAGGTAGCCGGGTCAATTTGGTACAGCGACACACCAGCCTGAATTTCACTTCCCTCTACGAAGTTACGTTTCAGAATGATGCCACTGACTTGCGGGCGAACTTCTGCAATACGATAAGCACTTGTACGGCCTGGAAGCTCTGTGGTTATCTGCAAAGGAGCACTTTTTAGCGTGACGACACCCACTTCAGGGGTATGCGGCGCACTCTTTTGTGTATCTTTGTCATTACATCCTGTAAGCACTAAGCTGCCTGAAAGCATCAGAACGGCCGCCAGAGGCGTAAACCCTCTGTTTTTGTTCATATGTAAACCTCGAGTGTCCGATTTCAAAGTTGTTCAATGGATCAAATGTCCACAAACCCATTGCTGCGTTTATATTATCGTCGTGCTATGGTACATACATTCACAAATGTATGTAAATCTAACCACCTTACTTTCACCCACTTATGGCACGAAAAACCAAACAACAAGCTCTTGAGACTCGTCAGCATCTTCTTGATGTGGCAATCCGCTTGTTTTCTCAACACGGTGTTTCATCAACTTCGCTGGCAGATATTGCTAAAGCGGCAGGCGTCACCCGTGGTGCAATTTATTGGCATTTCAAAAATAAGTCGGATTTGTTTAATGAAATCTGGGAGCTAACTGAATCCAGTATTGGTGATTTAGAGACTGAGTATCAGGCAAAATTTCCTGACGATCCACTTTCTGTTGTAAGAGAGTTATTAATTTACATATTACAAGCAACTGTCACTGAAGAACGTCGCCGCTTAATGACGGAAATCATCTTCCATAAATGTGAATTTGTTGGAGAACTTGCGGTATTACAACAGGCCAGACGCAAACTTCATCTCGAAGGAAACGAAAGAATCGAGAGCAGTTTGCAGCGTTGTATTGATGCAGAAATGTTGCCAAAGGGTTTACGTATCCCTGTCGCGGTTATTCTGATGCGCAGTTATATCACTGGCCTCATCGAAAATTGGCTGGTTGCGCCAGATAGCTTTGATCTCCACGGCCAGGCCGAAGACTACATCGCTATTTTGATAGAAATGTTTCAGACCTGCCCAACCCTGCGAAATACTCCACACTAAAAATATGCTTATTAGGGCAATTCCGAAGCGAGTTGACCAAGGATTTTTTGACAAGACGTGCTAATCTGAGCGCTCATATTTCGTCTTTAACTCGCCATCCTTTCGGCCTGTTCTCAAACACTGTCAAACTATGCCGCAACTCTTGTGTTCACTGTATTCGCGTCGCTTATCTGCACGGTTTTTACTTATCGCTTTTATGAGCCTGTTTTGCCTGCTGGCGCAGCCAGTTTGGGCGAAAAATAACAGCAGCGATCTCCCGAGCCGCGATGAAATTCAAAACCAGCTAACTGCGCTTAATAAGCAAAAGACGCTGTCACCTAATGACAAACTCACCCAGCAAGATCTCAATGAAACACTTGAGGTGTTGGACAAAATTGACCGGGTCAAGGATGAAGCGGCAAAACTGCATCAGCAGATCACTGAAGCACCAAAAACGCTGCGCAAAGCCACCGATGCTTTAAATGAGATAAAGAATCAGCGAGATAACCAGGCCAATGAAGAGGCCGAAATTGAAGCGCTGAACTTACGCCAGCTCGAATCTCGCCTGAATGATTTGATGACGGATTTACAGAATTCACAGAGCGATTTAGCCACCTGGAACAGCCAACTGATTTCGCTGCAAACGCAGCCAGAACGTGTGCAGAATGCGATGATGGCCGCGTCGGCGCAACTCGAAACCATCCGTAACCGGCTGAATGGTGTTGCACCCGGTGCAGCAGAATTACGCCCCAGCCAGCAAACCTTATTACTGGCGCAGCAGGCGTTACTGAATGCGCAGCTCGACCAGCAACGTGACAGCCTGAAAGGCAACACGCTGTTGCAAGATACCCTGCAAAAACAACGTGATTACACTAACGCCCATATCAACCAGATGGAACACACGCTGCAACTGTTACAAAAGGCAGTCAGCAGCAAGCGTCTGACGCTAACCCAGCAGACCGCGCAAGAAGCCATCGACTCCGAAGACACGGTTAAAATTCAGCAAAACCCGTTGGTGAAACAAGAGTTGGATATTAACCACCAATTAAGTCAGCGGTTGATCGATGCCACCGAGCGAGCCAATGAGATGGTGCCGCCGAGTATCCGCATCAAAAACACGCTGGATCGTGCGGTGCAATCGGAACGCAATCTGAAAGAGCAAATCGCCGTCCTGAAAGGCAGCTTGCTGTTATCGCGCATTTTGTATCAGCAGCAACAACAGAACATGCCTTCAGCGGAAGACACAGAAGACCTGACCAACCGTATTGCGGATATTCGCCTCGAGCAGTTTGATATCAATCAGCAGCGTGACGCGCTATTCCAGCCTGACGAAATGGTGGCGAAAATTGAAGAAGGGCACAGCGCTGAAGTCACGCCTGACGTTCACGATGCACTGTTACAGGTTCTGGATACGCGCCGCGAATTACTCGACCAGTTGAATAAACAGCTCGGCATGCAGCTAATGCTGGCAATCAACCTGCAGAATAATAAACAGCAATTGCAAAACGTGACCAAATCCCTCGACCAAATTCTGACCGAGCAGATTTTTTGGGTCACCAGTAATAAGCCGATGGACTGGGACTGGCTGAAATCGTTGCCTTCTTCGTTACGCGATCAGTTTAAAAACAGCCATATCAATTTTAATGGAGCGGAAAGCTCGTTTAAAATTCTCGCGATTCTCTTGTTGATGATTCCCGCATTGCTGTTGGCAGGGGTGATTCGCTGGCGCTTTAAAGCAATCGACCGCTATCTGGAGAAGCAGGCAAGTCGAGTGGGGCAACTGCGTAACGACAGCCAAATGCTGACCCCGAAAGCCATTGCGTTGACCCTGGTGAAAGTCTTACCGGGGGCGCTTATCATCTATGCCATCGGCTTAGTATTTGCTGGCATTGACCTGAATATCAGCGAATCGATACTGGCGTTTTGTAAAAAGCTTTCCCTGTTCTGGATTGTTTTTGGCCTGACCTACAAAGTGTTGTCGAGCGATGGTGTTGCGGTTCGCCACTTTAATATGCCCCCACAACTGTGTAGCCATTATCGCCGCCAATTAGTGCGCATTGGCTTTGCACTCATGCCGTTGCTGTTTTGGTCGGTGTTGGGCGAGCGTTCGCCGCTGCACCTCGTGGAAGATGCGTTTGGTCAGTTGTTAATCTTCTTCAACCTGTTGCTGATCACCGCATTTGTCTTCCCAATGTGCCGTGAAAACTGGCGCAACAAAAATAACCATACTATGCAGCTCTTTACCGTTACGGTGATGGGGGTGGTGCCTGCGGTGTTAATTGTGCTGACGGCGATGGGGTACTTCTATACCACGTTGCGCCTTGCCGGCCGCTGGATTGAAACCATCTATCTGGTGCTTATCTGGAACCTGGTTTACCAGACCGTACTGCGTGGGCTAAGTGTGACGGCGCGCCGTATGGCTTATCGTCGCGCCGTGTTGCGCCGTGAAAACCTGGTGAGAGAGGGGGCTGAAGGGGGCGAGCCGGTAGAAGAACCGCCGTTGGCTCTGGATCAAATCAACCAGCAAACCATGCGCCTGGCGATCATTGCGCTGTTTGCGCTATTTGCCATCTTCTTCTACACCATTTGGTCAGACTTGTTTGGGGTATTTGGTTATCTCGACAGCATCCAGCTTTGGAGCTACAACGGCACTGAAGCGGGGGCCGCGGTGGTGAAAAACGTCACCATGGGCAGCTTGTTATTTGCGGTGATTGCCTTCGCCATTGCCTGGGTACTGATACGCAACTTACCGGGTTTGCTGGAAGTGCTGGTGCTCTCGCGTCTGAAGATGCGCCAGGGCGCTTCTTACGCCATCACTACCATTCTTAATTATGTGATTATTGGCGCTGGTGCGATGACCATCTTTGGTTCGCTCGGTGTGTCGTGGGATAAATTGCAATGGCTGGCAGCGGCGTTATCAGTCGGCCTGGGCTTCGGTTTGCAGGAGATATTCGGTAACTTTGTTTCCGGCTTGATTATCCTGTTTGAGCGCCCGGTGCGTATCGGCGATACCGTAACCATCGGCACCTTCTCGGGCAGCGTCAGCAAGATTCGTATTCGTGCCACCACCATCACTGACTTCGACAGGAAAGAAGTGATCATCCCGAACAAAGCCTTTGTGACCGAACGTTTGATCAACTGGTCGCTGTCCGACACCATCACGCGCGTGGTTATCCGCCTTGGCGTTGCTTACGGATCGGATCTGGATAAAGTGCGTGAAATCTTACTGAAAGCCGCTCATGAACATCCGAAAGTGATGCACGATCCTGAACCGACCGTGTTCTTCACTACCTTCGGGGCCAGCACGCTGGATCATGAATTGCGCCTGTATGTGCGCGAACTGCGCGATCGTAGTTATACGGTTGATGAATTGAATCGGACCATCGATCGTCTGTGCCGTGAAAATGGCATTAACATCGCCTTCAACCAACTCGAAGTGCATCTGCGTAATGACAAAGGCGATGAACTGACAGAAGTGAAACGCGATAACAACGGTAAATCGAACGGCGGCATCGTCCCGGTGCAGTAAAAATTAGCGGGAGGTGCTTTCTTCCCGCTTACGCAAAAAATCCTGACGGACAATCTCTAACGCAGCAAGCGCGGTTTCCGTCGGGACTTCATGTTCTTCCAGCAGCATTATCAAATCGACAGCCAGTTTCACTTCATCTGGTGCATTTTCCAGCGACATTGTATTAACCCGTAATTTGCGAAATAAAAAGAGACGGCTGACGAAACCTTTTTCGTAGGTCGGCTAAGCGCAGCGCCATCCGACACAACCAGCGCAGGTGGTGGATGACGCTATCGCTTATCCACCCTACAACACCAATTTAGTGGCTGTGATTAGCTTAGCCCACGTTCCCGCCGTTCAATCGCACGTTCAATTCGCGTAATCGCCTGGCGGCAGCGTTGCAGGCGGCCTTCAAGAGCCGCGATTTCTTTCTGGATCTTTTGTTGCCCAACGAGCGTCGTTTGAATCGCAAGTTGGCTGTCACGATCGCTAATCATCGTTTGCAGACGGCGTTCATAATCCTGATGAGTGGAGAGTTTCTCATACAGGTTTTCAACCACCGGCGGTTGGGGATCGTTTTTGCGCATCTGCAACGTCGCCAGTTCACGCTGCAAAGCGGCAATTTGCGCCACCAGTTTTTCGGCAAGATACGCCACTTGATCTGCTTTTCCGACTTTCACGCTAAGCTGTAATTG
>NZ_JAHWLU010000010.1:0-77078 GCF_022134725.1 Buttiauxella sp. S19-1 | reverse complement strand
ATTCATATATATAGATATAAATAGGTGTTTTTTTAGGCGAAGCGGCAAGGAAGTTTGAGATAGTTCACAAAGTTCCACAAAATACACATTTAGTTACATATAGTTTCTTTTTGTAACCAAGTCTCGATGTTTGTAGCACTTTCTGGCTAGCGAAACGGTTTCATGGATGGAAAGATGCCTGACAGATACAGAAAGACACCAAACTCTCATCAATAGTTCCGTACAGAATTATTGACGGCAGTGGCAGGTGTTACAAAAAAACCTAATGAGGGTAATAAATAATGATGAAGCGCAATATTCTGGCAGTGGTAATCCCTGCTCTGCTGGTAGCCGGTGCAGCAAACGCTGCAGAAATCTATAACAAAAACGGCAACAAACTGGATTTCTACGGTAAAGCTGTAGGCGAGCACGTATGGACCACTACTGGTGACACTTCTAGCAATGACACCACATATGCTCGTATCGGTTTCAAAGGAGAAACTCAGATCAATGACCAACTGACCGGTTACGGCCAGTGGGAATACAACATGAATGCCTCCAACGCGGAAGGCACTCAGCCTACTAACACCCGTCTGGCATTTGCTGGTCTGAAATTTGGTGATGCAGGTTCCCTGGATTACGGCCGTAACTACGGCGCAATCTACGACGTAGCGGCTTATACCGATATGCTGGTTGAGTGGGGCGGCGATTCTTGGGCTGCTACCGACAACTTCATGAACGGCCGTACTACTGGCGTTCTGACTTACCGTAACAACAACTTCTTCGGTCTGGTTGATGGCCTGGCGTTTGCTCTGCAATACCAGGGTAAAAACGAGCGTAGCAACGTAGTTGCTCCAAGCCTGGACGAAAACGGCGTGCCTACTTTAGGTCGTGCTGGTAACGGCGCTAAAGCTAACGGCGACGGCTACAGCACCGCTGTAACTTATGACATCGGCGAAGGCTTCAGCGTTGCAGCTGGTTATGAGTCTGCAAACCGTACTTTCGAACAACGTGAAGCAGCAACTAATGCCAACTGGGCAAGTGCTGGTGGCGACCGCGCTGAAGCATGGTCTACTGCTGCTAAGTACGATGCAAACAACGTCTACGCTGCAATCATGTATGCTGAAACTACTAACATGACTCGCGAACCAGACAATAACTTCGCAAACAAAACTCAGAACTTCGAAGCTGTAGCTCAATACCAGTTCGACTTCGGTCTGCGTCCATCCATCGCTTACGTGCAGTCTAAAGGTAAAGACCTGAAGGCTCGTGGCACCTTCTCCGGTGGCGATGCTGACCTGGTTAAATACATCGAAGTGGGTACCTGGTACTACTTCAACAAAAACATGAACGTGTATGCTGCATACCAGTTCAACATGCTGGACGACAACGAGTATAGCGAATCTGCTAAACAAGCAACTGGCGACCAGGCTGCTGTTGGTATCGTTTATCAGTTCTAATTATCCAGCAACATTGTTGCCAGGATGATTTAAAAACAGGGCTTCGGCCCTGTTTTTTTATGCCCGGAGAGGTGAAAAAAATAACTTGTGACGAGAGCAGTTTCTTTTTGTTGCAAACGGTTGGCATTTACTAAAACAGCAGTTAACCTGAGTGCGTTACTCCCCTCGATATCACAATGGAAACTCGTCATGTTTGAGAACATTACCGCTGCTCCTGCTGATCCAATTCTTGGTTTGGCCGATCTGTTTCGCGCCGATGACCGTCCGACTAAAATTAACCTTGGTATTGGTGTTTATAAGGATGAAACGGGTAAAACTCCGGTTTTAACCTGCGTTAAGAAAGCGGAGCTGTATCTGCTGGAAAATGAGAACACCAAGAACTACCTCGGTATTGACGGTATTCCAGAATTTGGTAGCTGTACCCAGGAATTGCTGTTCGGGAAAAATAATGCTCTGAGTGCAAACAAACGTGCTCGTACGGCTCAAACCCCTGGTGGTACTGGTGCACTGCGTGTTGCCGCTGATTTCCTCGCTAAAAATACCACCACCCAACGTGTGTGGGTGAGCAATCCAAGCTGGCCAAACCACAAAAGCGTCTTTAACTCTGCTGGGCTGGAAGTGTGCGAATATGATTACTATGACGCGCAGAACCACTCTCTGAATTTCGATGGCCTGATTAACAGCCTGCAAGCTGCACAAGCAGGTGACGTGGTGTTGTTCCACGGTTGCTGCCATAACCCAACCGGTATTGATCCAACGGCTGAGCAGTGGAAAACTCTGGCAGAAATGTCACTGGCTAAAGGCTGGTTGCCGCTGTTTGACTTCGCCTATCAGGGCTTTGCCCGTGGTCTGGAAGAAGATGCCGAAGGTCTGCGTATCTTTGCTGCAAGCCACAAAGAACTGATTGTTGCCAGCTCTTACTCTAAGAACTTTGGCCTCTACAACGAGCGCGTAGGTGCTTGTACTCTGGTTGCTGCTGATGCGGATACCGTGGATCGTGCGTTCAGCCAGATGAAGGCTGTGATTCGTGCTAACTACTCTAACCCGCCAGCACACGGCGCCTCCGTTGTTGCTACCATTCTGAGCAATGACGCGCTGCGTACAATTTGGGAACAAGAGCTGTCAGACATGCGTCAGCGTATTCACCGTATGCGCCAGTTGTTCGTCAATACCCTGCAAGAGAAAGGCGCTAACCGCGACTTTAGCTTCATCATCAACCAGAACGGTATGTTCTCGTTCAGCGGCCTGACTAAAGAGCAGGTGCTGCGTTTACGTGAAGAGTTTGGTGTGTATGCGGTTGCTTCAGGGCGTGTGAACGTTGCAGGCATGACGCCAGACAATATGGCTCCGCTGTGCGAAGCGATTGTTGCTGTGCTGTAAGCCATCAGCAGATATGAAAAGAGCCGCTCAAAGCGGCTCTTTTTATTTAGCTTAACAAACTTACCAGACCGGTAATTCGTCTTGCAGGAAGGGATTGTGCAGGCGTTCATAACCCAAAGTGGACAACGGCCCGTGACCTGGAATAAACGTCACATCATCGCCTAACGGCAACAGTTTACGTTTAATCGAGTCAATCAGCGCCGCATGGTCGCCACGCGGGAAGTCGCTACGCCCTACTCCGCCTTTGAAAATCACATCGCCGGAAATCAGTAACTGAGATTGCGCATCAAAGAAAACGACGTGACCAGGAGTATGGCCCGGGCAATGCAGCACCTGTAAGGCTACATTTCCCACTGACACACTATCACCCTCGTTCAGCCAACAGTCTGGCGTCAGCGGCAAACACTCCTCAAGCCCAAACATTTGGCTTTGCGCGGGTAAACCCTGCAACCAAAATTCGTCTTCTTTTTCCGGCCCAACAACAGGAACACCGTAATGTTCGGCCAGTTCAGCAGCAGCCCCAACATGATCAAGATGACCATGCGTTAACAGGATTTGCGTAATAGTCACGCCCTGCGCCGCCACTTGCTGCTTGATCTTTTCGGCTTCGCCACCGGGATCAACCAGTGCTGCCTGTTGAGTTACTTCACACCAAATCAGCGAACAGTTTTGTCCGAATGCGGTGACCGGAATTATGTGATAGTTCATGACACTCCAATACCGGCAACCATCGCCGGATTCCGTTGTTTTACCAGCGCCTTAATGGCCCGGTATCAATATGCACAAAGTTGCTGCTGGGGTAGTATCCTACACCACCTGCGCGCATAGATAATGCTGCTTTGCGAACATTGCTCAACGAAATCCCTTCAATATGGAAATCCATGGCCTGCCCTTTGGTGTGGTAGCTTTTTTTCGCGACCCCACGACTGTGAGCACGAAGCTCATTATTGGTGTCCAGAGAGCGATAGCCAGAGACCAGTTGCACCGGTTTGTTGGTCCCCAACAAGCCTTGCAGGCGATATAGCTGGTCGAATAATTTCGGGTCGATGGATTTAATTTTATTCGCGCGATAATCGCGGAAGAAATGATTAAGCCTTGCTAATTCATCCTGAATATAGCCTTTACCATCGAAAAATTCAGCCTTCAATGACTCCCCTGTATGCAGGTTATTCAGAGTCAGAACGCGTGGGCGCGGTGTTGATAGCATGGCAAACGCTTGTGTTGGTAACAGCGAGGCACCTAAAGCCACGCCACCCAACGCCAGCAGCTTGCGGCGGTTTGCGTCAAATTTGTCCATGATGTCCAGGTCTACAGGTAAAAAACGATCGAATAATATGCACTTCAGCGCACTGCCTGGCACCTTAACTGCCAAAACAAAGCGAGTCAAGGTGTGCAAAACCCAGCAAAATCGGGCCCTGTAGAGGACCCGGCTGGGTATCGCAATTATTACGACCGCTAATTCATTAGAATTACTGCATTTAGCGAATCAATAGTTCAGCTTTTGGAAGAATTTGTGCGCCAGATCGCGCGGTAAGATCGTAATTGTAAATATCGGTTCGGTACTGTGTACGTCCATCTTCACCGACAAACGCCGTCAAATAGTAAAGATTGACCGGAATGGTCTGGCGAATATTGACATACTTGGTGCTGCCGTCTTTCAGTTGACTTGAAATCCGGGCATCGTTCCAGCCAGCATCCTGCAATAACATATTTGCCAGTTCAGACGCTTTATTCACGCGTACGCAGCCAGAACTCAGCGCTCGTGCATCTTTCTGGAACAGGGTGTGGTTTGGCGTGTCATGCAAATAGATAGCGTCAGAACTCGGCATATTAAACTTGTAACGCCCTAACGAGTTCTGCACCCCTGGTTTTTGCTGGAAACGGAATGGCAGATTGCTGGCTGTGATAGTTTCCCAATCCACACGCCACGGGTCGATAGCTTCAGCATTGTTGCTCCAGCCGCGTAAAACGCTGTAACCATGGCGATCAAGATAACCCGGGTCCTGACGGACTTTTGGCAGGATATCGTTGCGTGCAAGCGTTGGCGGCACATTCCATGGCGGGTTCACCACCACGTTATTAAGCGCACTGCTCATCATTGGCGTTTTACGGTCAGGACGCCCGACAATCACCCGCGAAGCCAATACTTCACTGCCGTTGAGGTAATAGCTCAGCGAATAGTCAGGGATGTTCACCATAATACCGGTGTCGAGTTTCTTCGGCAGCAATCGCAAACGTTGGATATTTAATGCCACTAACGACGCACGCTGCTGTGGCGTGACATTCAGCCAGTTACGCGTTAATTGCCCAATGGAGCCATCCACACCCAAACCCTGCCATTTCTGGAAACGTTTCACCCCTTCCACCAGTTCGTTGCTGTAAACGCTTCGCACAGCAGGCGCTGATTTCTTTTTCTTCCCGGCAACCGCTTCAGGAGTCTGTTGCGCCACCTGCTCACTGTCTAGTTGAATGGCCGATGGACTGATTGCAACGACAGTATTAGATACACTATCCCGTTCTTTAAGCGGTATTGCAGGTTCAGCTTGCAGCATGCCGGTACGGGCCAGAATTTCTCTCAGTGCTGGCGTATCGTTGCTCCACTGGCCAGGACGGAGCGTTTCACTGCCGGTCAGTTGCGGCCACGGACGTGAGTCACTTAACAAATGCACCAGTGATTGATGCAATTTGGCGTATTGCGGATGCTGAGGCGCAAGTGTTTCGATAAAACTCACCAGCGTTCCCTGGTCAACCGCCACCTGCCATTGGTTAATCACGGAAATAGGCGGAGTTTGCAGCTTGTATGGCTTAGTGCTGTACAACCAGCGGTTACCTTCCGTTGGGATACCATACACAAATTGCAGATATCCCATCATCGCATCTGACAAAACGATGTCTCGCGCCAGACCCGTGACGGCAGGGTCGGTGAGCAGCTCAACCCAAGTGGTAAATTGCGGCTGAATACCGGCAATGGCCAGTTCCGCAAGCTGTTGTTGGAAAGCTTTCACCGCATCGCGATTTTCCCACATCGGTTTCATTTCACGGGCGGCATAGAACGCTGAAAGCGCATTGAGGTAAACCGGCGTATAACCCGCAGGCATTTGAGCCACCAGCTGCGTGCGACTTTGTGCGGCAGACATGCCGGTTGAGTTGAGCGGCAACACTCCCACCATATTAGCGGTCGCAGTAGATTGTGGTAATGGCTGGTCAGGTGAGCTTGCGGGTTCAATGCTCACCGCAGAGCTATCTGATGGAACAACCTCTGGCTCATCGGCCTGCGCCATAAACAGTGGAGCGAAACTGAGTGCCAGTCCCAACGTAAGCGCTGACACTCGAAAACTGTGCAATTTTTTAAGCAACATCCCTTGCCCCCTGTTTTTAAAACTTTCTAATTAACCCAAATTATCTCACTGGGCTTAAATATCAGTATATAAACAGCAAAAACTATTTGCCCGCATAAATGTAAATAAAATTAAAGAATAAGAACTTTCGAGCCAAAGAAAACGCGGGCCGTAGCCCGCGTTAATTATGACGCTTCAGTCATGTCAGCCGACGGTTCAGGAAGCGGAGGCGCAAAGCCCCGCAGCCCAACGACATGAACGTGTTCATGGTTCTGAACAACCTTACGCACCAGCTTATAGGTAGTGCCTTTTTCTGGGCTAATGTTCTCCGGCGCTGCAATGATCAGTTGCATTTCAAGACGTTCGCATAGCTCAAACAACGTGGCAATCGACTTCGCATCCAGACGTGCAGCCTCATCGAGGAACAGCAAACGGCATGGGGAAATGTCTTTCCCACGTAGTCGACGAGACTCTTCTTCCCAGCTCTGAACCACCATGACCAGAATCGACATCCCGGTACCGATCGCTTCACCGGTTGACAGCGCGCCACTTTCCGCACGAAGCCAGCCATCTGAACCACGGTTAACTTCCACTTCCATTTCGAGGTAATTACGATAATCGAGCAGCTCTTCACCGATGGTCTGTGGTGTGCGCTGGCCCATATCAATTTGTGGATTCAGGCGTTGGTACAGTTTCGCTAATGCTTCAGAGAAACTCAGACGGTTGCTGTTGAACAGATCCTGATGCTGCTCATGTTGTTCTGAAAGGACATTCAGCAACATGGCGTGAGTTTCACGCACGTTCACGTTCAAACGCACGCTATTCACCTGGCCGAAGGAGACACTTTGCAGACCCTGGTTCAGCATGCGGATACGGTTTTGTTCACGCTGAATAGTCTTACGGATGATATTCGCCACGCTGCGAGAACTGATCGCCAGTTTTTGCTCGCGTGAAGTGAGTTCCTCCGTCAGACGACTCAGTTCAATCTCCATCTGCTCGATGGCTTCAACCGGGTCATCAGTACGGATAATGTCCTGGCGAATACGTTCGCGAAGATGCTGATAAACCGCCACAAAGAACTGAATCTTACGTTCAGGGCGTTTTGGATCTTCAGACATACGCAGTACATCGCGCAGATGTTCGTTGTCCGCAACCGCCAAACGCAGCGCACCCAACGCTTTATCCGAGATAGAACGCAGTTCATCACCGGTGACATAAGCCAATTCGCGGCGATTCAGGCGGCGCTCAACACCATTGTCTTTCACCATCCGCATCACCGCACACCAGCCCGCTTTCGCGGTGACAACCTGTTCACGCATTTCAAAATAGCTGCGTTCCAGCTGTTTCAGTTTGCGGGTTAAGTTGCTCATTTCCGCTTCGCAATAAGTCAGCGCTTTTTCGAGCTGATTACGACGGCTACGGTTGGTGCTCAGTGCGGTATGTAATTCATCACGACGTGAGCGCGCACGCTCTTCAGCGCCAATATCAGCGCGAACACCAATGTCCTGTAGTTCTTTGTGCAGATCGGTTAACAGCTCTTTTTTAGTATCAAAGGAGCTTTTCAGCGATGCCATTAACTGGCTGAACTGACTTAATTGCTGTGCATGCTGACGCAAGGCTTCGCGTGAACGGGTACGTTCCGCTTCTGCTTGCTCCAGACGGCTACGCAATTTTTCATTTAAATCGCTATTGCCATCGAGCATCGCGGCAGAATCAGAGTAGCTAAAGTGCGCCCGACGCTGCACCACTTCAGTCAAGGCAAATGCCTGCTGACGGGCATCGCGTTGTACTTGTTGCGCGTACTGATAATCTTCTTTTAACTGCTCAAACTGCTCAGGGTCACTTTGCAGTGCCGATGCCACGGCTTCGAGTTTGGCAAGTTGGTTACCAAACTGATGCAGGAAGCGCGCGGCTTCTTGCGCTTCGTCGAGGCGTTCACGGATTTCATCGCAACGGTCAGCCAGCGTTTCATCATTGAGTAAGTTGATACGCGGCAATAAGCGGTTAAGTTGATCAACCCCTTCTTTCGCCTGATCGTATTGCTGACGCTGTTGCTGATTGTCGTTTTCATGGTTGCTGATAGCACGTTCAACTTCACCACGGCGGGTGTTGAGTTGACGAATTTCTGCTTCCGGGTCGTCATCAAATGCCACACCCAAATGCTGACCGATGAAACGACTAAATGCCTGGTGTAAACGCTGTGATTTCTGAACATCGAACGACAGTGTCGCGAAACGCTCTGCCAGGGTTTCGCGTTCAGCATGCAGGTTCTCAAGGCGATTCTCACGTGCGGCACGGCCAAATATTGGCAGCTCAGGCAAGCGAGAGTAACGCCACTGACGCTCTGCGGTTTTCACCAGAACGGCTGCGTTTAATTCTTCAACGGTAAAGACGTTGTCATCAAAGGAAGATGGGTCACCTTCAATTAAATAGAGGTCTTCAGGACAATCTTCCAGGTTGTCTAACTGCTCGCGCACCAGCGATAAATCGGGCACCACAATGGCGTGACGCGATGGGCCATACAATGCCGAGAAGTAAGGAGCATCGTCGATGCTGATATCGTCATAAATTTCAGATAACAGCACGCCGCCAAAACGTTCAGCCAGCGCATTTAAACGTGGATCTTCGGCACCGCCGGGTTGGCTCAGGCGTTCGATTTCTTCGTCAATGGCACGTTTACGCGCGCCGACTTCGTCACGTTCAACGGTGACGTCACGCTCACGCTCAAGCAGTTGCTGCATGTATTCGGTAACTTGCTGGCTGCTTTCAAACTGCTCGTTGCTCTGCTCACAAAGCTGATTGAGGCTGGTTTGTGCCGCCACCCAAATTGGGGCTCGCAGCAGCAAACGCTTGGTGCGAGCCTGAATCTGCTCTTGTTCCTGGCGCAGGTTTGCACGCTGATCGCTGGCATCAGAAACACGCTGCTGCAAGGTTTCGATACGTTCAGAGAGTTCTTCGTGCAACACTTCCAAATCTTCAGGATCAAAGTGTTTGCCCTGACGTTTGCAGAACTCAGCGAGCATGCGCTCAGCTTCTTGCTGTTCGCGCAGACGTTGTTCCAGTTCGTTAAGGCGCGCTCTGAGCGGCTGAACTTGTTCCATCAAATGGCGCTGGTTATTGCTGTCGCGTAGTAATTCACGCGCCACGTTCCAGGCGTCGCTACGACTCACTGGGCCATTGATCGCGGTAACAAGCTGATAAGCGTGCTCAAACTGGCTATGCGCCGTTTGTGCCACACTCATTTTCTGTTCCAGCGTCAGCAGTTTTTCAGTGGTTTCCTGCTCTTTTGCCTGGAATGTTTCTAACCATTCTTCCGCGCTATCGGTAGTCAGGTCAGGCAAATGGCACAGCGAACGTGCACGCTCCAGTGCCTGTAATGCTTGTTGATACTGAATCGCACGCGTCTGCTGCACATCAAGCGCTTGCTGGTAATCGGCAAGCTGGCTTTTCAGCTCATCGACTTCCAGTTCAGCGGCTTCGGCGCGAGCTTCGTTTTCTTCTTGCTGCTCAGAGGCTTCGGCAACAATTTCATTTTGTTCTTCGAGGCGCATTTGCAGTTCGTCGAGGTCAGCTTCGTAACGCTCGATTTTTTCCTGCTGGCGAATTGCCGTCTGCACCAGGTTCAGGTGGTCACTCGCCGCCTGATAATCTGTTTCCAGATCCCCTTCCGCACCGCTGTGTTCAGCCAGTTCACGCGCCATTTCGACATGTTTGTATTGCTCTGCAGCCAGTTGCTTACGGCTGGTCAATAACTCACGACGGAACTCGAGCGCTTTATCCAGGTGGATGCGGCGTTCGTTGGCGTGACGCATGTAATCCGCTGCCACGTAGTTAGTGGCTTCAGAAATCAGATGCTTAAACAGGTCACGGTCCGACTGGGTGACGCGAATGGCTTCCAGCGTCATGCGGTTTTCGCGCAGTGCCGCTTCCATATTCTGGAAGGCTTTGCGCACACCGCCGTTTTCTGGCAACAAGTAGTCGCGCAGTGAACGGGTAATGGCGCTGGAAATCCCGCCGTACAGCGAGGCTTCGATAAGACGGTAGTACTTGCTACGATCCGATGCACTGCGCAGGCGACGCGCAACAATGCCCAAATCGAACATCAGCGAGTGGTAATCGGTAATTGAGTTGAACTGTTTAAACTGAACGCCTTCGATGGCTTCCACTTTATCTTTCAGTTCTTGCAGGCTCAGAACACGTGCCTGGCGCTCGTTAATGGTTTCTGTCAGTAACTGTGTTGGCTGAATAGACTCTGGTAAACCCTGAATCGCAAACGGTTTGATGTCGACTTTACGGTCACGACCGGCTACTTGTTGCAGACGCACACCAACAACAACGCGCTGGTGACGTGAGTTAACCACATCCAGCAGTGAGTAACAGACCCCTGCTTTCAACTTACCGTGCAGACCTTTGTCGCGTGAACCTGAAGTGGCCCCCGCTTCGGTGGTATTTCGGAAGTGCAACAGCGTTAAATCGGGGATTAATGCAGTAACAAAAGCCGCCATGGTGGTGGATTTACCGGCACCATTACCACCAGAAAGCGTGGTGACCAGTTCATCCAAATCAAACGTACGCGCGAAGAAACCATTCCAGTTAATCAGCGTAAGTGAGCGAAATTTCCCGCGTTCAATCATTCCTGTTCATCCTCCGCGTTATCCTGAACAATTTGCGACTCTTCCGTTTCATCATTGAGTTGCAAACGAGTTTCGACCGGCATCGCTTCACCATCGCGGATCATGCGTAATTGCGCTTCGCGCGCATCATCGCCGGCGCGCACATCGGCGCCAAAGCGGAATACAGATTCGGTAATGCGGAATTTGCTGCTGTCGTGGCCCATAAACCAGATCATGCCGAGGCGGCGTAGACGGGTTAACGAAGCACGGACTTTTTCTTGCAGTTTTTGCCTGTCCACATCCGAGCCGGTAGAACGGTTATTCACAAGTTTGAGTAACTTGTTTTCATCCGCCAGCGTCAACAGCTCGTCATAGAGTTCGGCCTGCGTGAAGATACCTTCGTTTGCCAGTCGTTCCGGGCTGAGATAGAGGTAACAAAGAATTTTACCGACCATCATATCCAGTTCGGACAATACAGAGCGCGGAATCAGCGTGGTGGATCGCGGACGCAAATAGAAGAAACCTTCCGGGGCGCGAATCAACTCCACGTTATAGCGGGTGTAAAACTCTTCCAGTTCATCCTGGAAATCCATCAAATAGGCATGATTATCCAGCTCATCGAGCCCAATGTGCCGTCCGGAACGTAATTGGCTGTCGAGTGCCGGAAATAACGGATTGGCCAACGCCTGTGCCAGTTTTACTGGCATCACTTTTTCAATATTTGTTGATGACATGCGCCTGTACCTTGGCTCCGTAATCGTTAATTGCCTGCCACTGTGGCGGCAAGCCAGTAAAATCTGCTTCAGCCACACCCAGACGTACTGCCTGGTCGACTACGATTCTCGCCACATCAAAATGGCGGGCGCGTGGGTATTGCGCCAGATAGTCCCGCATTACTACACCTAAATCTAGCGGCACTTGTCTGGTTTTGTAGACCTGCAGTGCGGCTTCGATGAGGGCTGCGAGTTGTTCGCGGATTTCATTGAATTCTTCGAATTCCAGATCGCTTGGCAGTTCACCGGTCACTTCTTCATCACGCAGCGCCATTTCTTCATCGCGCATATCCAGCAGACGGTCGGCGTTGGCATAGGTGAGCGCCCACGGTGCATCGAAATAGTTCTGTACCGAAACGCGCAGACGTTGGGCAAAGACACGGTTTTTATCCATGTCGATGGCGGTACGAATGAATTTATGAACGTGGCGGTCGTAGCCTATCCACAAGTCGATAGCCTGCTGGCCCCAACTGACGATTCGGTCAAGTTTGCTTTGCAGATCAAACACCAGACGATCAACAAAATGCAGATCGTCACGCCCCAGAATCGCATCCTGAATTCTTAACAAGTTAGCCTGGAGTTTGTCGCCTGCGGCTTCGAGCGTATCTTGCAGCTCACGTAACGTACCGGAGGTTTCTGACAGCAACATTTCACAGCTGGAAATCGCCGCACGCCAGTCTTTGTTCAGCAGTTGCGCGATGTCATCTTTAACCTGTTGCTGGTGCTCATCCATGATCCGTTGGGTGAGATCAATGCTGTCAAAAATCTCGGCCACCGAGTATTTCAGCGGGGCGAAGACATTGCGATGCCAGTGGAACTCGTCGCCACCTTCATCTGCCGAATCAGCGGCACGCTTCAGTTCACCGGCTACAATCGACAACTGCATAGATAAACGCAGCGTTGAAAACTCACGCTGACGGATGTAGTAATCGGTAATACCAATGCCGAGTGGCGTCAGGCGATAAATTGCATTGCCTTCATTGATTTCACTGACAAAACGGTTGATCAAACGCTGGCGCACCATGTCATTGATGGCGTTATTGGCACGAACGTTAATGGTTTCACTGGTCTGCTCAAAACCGTCACTCACGTGGCGGAAAGCATCAATCAGTTCACCTTCACTCATTTCACCGTCAAGCCGCTCGCCATTCAACGTGGCGATCGCCAGCAGAAACGTCAAACGCTCTGTCGGTAGCGAAATCGAATAGTCATTTTTCCTGGCCCAGGCAACCAGTTCCGGCACTGTCTGGGAAACATCACTCATAATTTTTCCTTGGCTCAAGCGGCTTGATGGCTGTCACGTGGATATAGCGGCCGAGGCTCACAAAAGGCTCCTGACGGCAATAACGCGTTTCCAGTTCAAGCAAATTCTCAAAACCATCGCGTTGTTTATGCTTATCGCGCAAGTAATCGTGGAATACTCGCACACCGGTTTTACCGGTAATCTGCCAGCCAATTTGCTCCAGCCAGTGATAAACCTGTTCTGGCTGCAGCGGATTGTCAGGCGAAAGTGTTTTTCTCTTATTCTTTTTCATACCCTGGAGAACATATTCGAAGTTGCCGACAAACATGTTACGCATCAGCAAACCGTTAGCATTGTAGAACATCAGGGATAAAGCACCGCCTGGTGCAAGGCAATCCCATAAGGTTTTAAGCACGGCCTGCGGGTCGACGACCCATTCCAGCACAGCGTGAAACAATATCAGATCAACCGGCTTTTCCAAATGTTGACCAATATCCTGGGCCGAGGAATGTATGAAATTCATATTGTCGCTCACACCTTTTTCACTGGCCTGAGCCTGGGCGCGGGAGATCATCTCAGCAGAAACATCGCAAAGCAGGACATCATGACCACGTTCAGCAAGGCCGCACGCGGTTTGCCCTTCGCCACCACCCGCATCCAACACACGTAGTTTTTCAGGCAGCGTGGAAAGTAAGGCATCAAGATCTTGCCATAAAATGGCCTGGCGGAGCTGTCCTTTGGTTGTACCGTAAATGTTGCGTGAGAACTTCTCAGCAATGTCGTCAAAATTGCGATCACGCACGGGTACGGCTCCATAGGGTGGAAAGAGCGTATTTTGGCACAGCCGAGCCAAGAATGAACCCGTCTGGTGTAATATCACCCCTGTTTACCTGCTGTATGGCTAAAAAAGGACCCATAATTCATGCTTTTTATCCTGAAAAAATATATCGGCGGGCTGCTGCTCCCCTTACCTTTTTTGTTATTGATGATGGGTTTTGCGCTTTGCTTACTGTGGTTCAGCCGTTGGCAAAAAAGCGCAAAAGCCTTATTAAGCGTGAGTTGGTTAGTTTTACTACTGATTAGCCTGCAACCGGTGGCTGACAAAATGCTCAAACCCATCGAAGATACCTACCCAACCTGGCGCGGTAGTGAAAAAGTGGATTACATTGTGGTGCTCGGCGGCGGGTATACATGGAACCCGGAATGGGCGCCAAGTTCCAATCTCATCAGCAATAGTTTGCCACGAGTGACTGAAGCGGTGCGTTTGTGGCAGGCAAACCCAGGTGCGAAGATGATCTTTACCGGTGCGCGAGCGCTGACAAATCCGGTTAGCACCGCAGAGGCTGGTGCTCGGGTAGCAGAAAGTCTGGGGATTCCGCGCTCACTAATCATCACGCTGGAAGAACCGAAAGATACTGAGGAAGAAGCGGCAGCCGTCGCGAAAACTCTTGGCCACCAGCCATTTTTACTGGTGAGTTCCGCGTCACATCTGCCACGTGCGATGATTTTTTTCCGTCATGCTGGATTAAATCCACTCCCGGCACCAGCCAATCAACTGGCCATTGCATCGCCACTTAATCCATGGGAGCGAATTATCCCGGCTCCGGTTTGGTTAATGCACAGCGATCGTGCCATTTATGAAACGGTAGGACGCGTCTGGCAATGGCTCAAGGGGGCGTCAGGAGATCCAGGGCAGTAAATTTTTCGACGCGACATCAAAGGCGGGTCGGTTTAGTCGGCCCGACTGCAACAGTTGCGCTATGCAATCCCATAAGACGTATAACCAGCGCCGCCACACAAACGACTCAGCAACGGGTGCGCGTTGCAAGTAATGCCACAGCAGGCTTTCCGACTGCCCTTGTTCATACAGGCGGAATATTTCATATTCGCGCGGTGCCCAAAGCGTCATTCCAGGATTTACCATCGCCAGTAACTGGTCGCTACGCCCGTCTTTCAACATGCTACTGAGCGAAAAGTTGCCGTGCACCAGCACGCAGTTATCGTTGAAATCTTCGAACAAGCGCGGCAAACATTCGCGGGTACGGAACAGGATGCGACGGTCCTGCATGGTCAGGCCATTGTTGGGGTATTGATTGAGGGTTGCCCACAGTGTTTCGACGTGTTGCCGATACCATGATGGCCAGATATTTTCTTGTGTGCTGTCGACGTTCCCGACGCAGCCGCGGCTATCAACGCGGTGCCAGGCTAGCAGCCCTTCCACAATTTGGTCTTTCAGATGTTCCCAACGGTCTGGAGTGCGGGTTGGCGCTTCCACTGGTACGCCACGCAAGCGCTCCATTAAAAGCACGTCTGGCCCTGGCGTATCATCATGCGTTACCACCCCGTAAACCACGGGTAAACGCACCGTGCCGGAGCGAGCGAGCATGGACATTTTCCAGGCTAGCTGAGCAGCCACGCCTCGGGAACTAAAGCTTTTTGCCAGCAAAGACATCGCATTACCCTCGCTGTCATACAGCGACCATAGCGCGGTGTTTGGCTGTTCGTTGATACATTCTATCCGGCTTAGTTTTTCACCCAGCAGATGACTCAATTCCTTGCGTAGCAACTCCATGACTCATTACCCCTTGCAACACTGGTGTTTTTATAATGAGCTTGCCAGCGCAGGATGTCATCACCTGAGATCAATATGCCTTTAGATAATAAAAAAACCGGCGTTCTATGCCGGTTTTTTTATACATGGGGTAAGTTCCACACTGCGACTCAAAACGTTAGCGCATCGCCTGGCGCACACGTTCCAAATCTTCAGGCGTATCAACCCCAATACTCGGAATCTCTTTCGCGACGGCGACATGGATCTTTTCGCCATTCCACAGCACACGCAATTGTTCGAGCATTTCGATTTGTTCGAGCTGGCTTGGTTCCCAGGTCACGTAACGACGAATAAAACCTGCACGATAACCATAGATACCAATATGGCGCAGCAGAGTATCGCCAATGGTTTCGCGAGACTGTGCAAAACGGTCTCTGTCCCATGGAATCGTCGCACGGGAGAAATAAAGCGCGTAGCCCTGCGCATCCATGACCACTTTTACTGCGTTCGGGTTGAATGCTTCTTCCGCTGAGTCGATTGGCACCGCAAGCGTGGCCATGCCCGCCTGGCTATTTGCCAGATTGCTGGCAACCTGGCTAATGATCGCCGGAGGGATCATTGGCTCATCTCCCTGCACATTCACAATCACGGTATCATCACTGAAACCATATTTTTCAATGACTTCGGCAAGGCGTTCGGTGCCAGATTGGTGATCGGCGCGGGTCATACAAACTTCACCACCCGCCGCTTCAACGGCACGAGCAACGTCTTCATGATCGGTTGCAACGATGATACGCTCGGCACCCGATTCGCGGGCGCGATCCATCACATGAACGACCATCGGTTTGCCGTTGATGTCTTTAAGCGGTTTGCCCGGCAAGCGTGTAGAGGCGAAGCGAGCAGGAATTATGGCCACAAAACTCATGGGTTTTTCTCGTCAGAATTCAGAACTCGAGCTTCAGTCTCCAGCAGCACTGGAATACCATCGCGCAGAGGAAACGCCAGGTGGTCAGGTTTGCAGATAAGCTCCTGCTTTTCCTGATTAAAGTAGAGCTTGCCGTTACAAACCGGGCAAGCGATGATTTCAAGTAATCGATGATCCATGGTTACTCCAGAATGACCGCCATCAAAGGCGAAAGGATAACATAACTCACGCGTTCTCCGGGTTAATTTCCCAACCTTCGCCCCATGATGAAGCGAATAACGCAGGGATATTACCCAGGCGAATCTGTGTCGCGCCCTGCCAATGAGCAAAGTCTGTGAATGCCGTATGCAGACCTTTAATTAAGGACTGGTTCGGCTTAACGCCATCCTCAAGATATAAGCTGATAATTTCCAGTACTGCGGATTTGCGGTGCATTTTTGCATCGACTCGCCCCACAATCTCCCCCTGATGCAGCAGCGGCAGAACAAAATATCCATACCTGCGTTTTTCGGCTGGGGTATAGCATTCAAGGCGATAGGAGAAGTTAAACAGTACTTCGGCACGCTTGCGATCCCAGACCACAGGATCAAACGGTGATAACACCGCGGTGTGGGTGGCGCGCAAAGTGTTTTGTTCAGCTTTAGTCAGTAAAGGGAACAGGTCACTGTGCAACCACATTTCGCCAATACCCTCAACGCTAACCGGAATGGCGCTACCCTTGTCCTGCCATTGGGTTAACAACGGTTTGAGAGAGATCTTCTTCAATCGGTAATAATCTGCCAGCCATTCAGGGCGGAAAATACCAAGGCTGCGCGCACTGTTTTCCAGCATCTGCAGTTCAGCATCCTGCTGTTGTATAAGATGCAAATCGTCATTCCAGTGCGGCATCACGCGAGAGGTCAAGTCATAAACACGCTGAAAATTGCGTCGCTCAATCACCATGACCTTCCCAGCGGTGAATAACCCCTCAAGATGTTTCTTGTGAGGTTTCCATTCCCACCACCCGCTCGAGCCTTTACGGGGATGTTCAAAGTCAGCAGATCGTACCGGGCCGTTGTTTTCAATGTGAACCAGGAGTTTTTCAATCTCTTCGGCGTGCTCGACCATCCATTCAGGGCGGTACTTCCAGCCCATTTTTTCGGGATTCAGCATCCGATGACGTATTAGCGAAAAGTCTTTTCTCGGTAAAAAGCAGGCTTCATGCGCCCAATACTCCATTAAATCGCCGTTAAGAAGAGCATCATCAAGCCACGTTTGCGGGAAATGACCTAAGCGACTGAATAACACCAGATACGGGCTTCGAGCCACGATATTAATAGTATCAATCTGGAGCAACGACATACGGTCGATGGCTGCAATAACATCGGCAGGTTTTGAACGGCGGCGAGGCTTAACCAGTAAGCCTTGCGCGGCAAGATGAAGATTGCGGGCTGCACGTAAAGTCAGTTGCGGTACAGACATGAATGAACCTTGTCGTCAGCAAACTCGAATTCCGATGCGGTAACTTACAATTATCGCACCAGCGCCAATAGTGACTGCAATAACTCGTCGGACTGCGGTTGTGCTAAATGTGCGTCGACCGGCAAATACCACCAGTTAGTGTGGCCGGATACAAATAAGCGGCATTTGACAGCGTCTTTTTCAGTCATTATCAGGGTTTCCCCTGGCTGAACGAATTTTATGACGTCACTTTCGTTTAACGCCTGATGGTCGGAAAGACTGACAGTCCGAATCGGAGTGACACCACATTGCTGTAAGGTGGCAAAAAAGCGTGGCGGATGGCCAATTCCAGCCATAGCGACAACGCTTTCAAGCGTTTGTACCGGGCGACGTTCACCAGTCAGCAGATTAACGGCGTCACTGGGTTGCAACGTCATCGCTATTTCACCTGGTTTAGGTTCACCCCCGTTGGTAATGACGGCATCGACCGAAGCCAGGCGCCCGATTCGTTCGCGCATTGGCCCGGCTGGAAGCCACCATCCGTTACCGAAACGCCTAACACCATCGACCACTACGATCTCTTTATCGCGCCACAACGCATAATGCTGCAAACCATCATCGGTAATGATTAACTGTGGTTGGATTTTTTCCACCAGCATTTTCACCGCTTCACTACGGCGCGGCGCGACTGCCACGGCAGCCCCCGTGCGCTGATAGATAAGCACTGGCTCATCACCTGCTTGTGACGTTGTGGTGTGTTGATCAAGCAACAACGGGTAGTGTTCGGATTTACCACCATAACCGCGAGAGACAACTCCAACACGGATACCACGCTGCTGGAGTTGTTCAACCAGCCAAATCACAACGGGTGTTTTACCATTGCCACCGGCTGTCAGATTACCAACAACGACCACCGGTACCGGAGCACGCCAGGTTTTTTTGATCCCTAAGCGGTAGCAAAGACGTATAGCACCGCTCACCAGGCCATAAAGCCAGGAGAGCGGTAATAGCAAAAGGTAGAGGGGAGATTTTCCCGACCAGATGCGTTCTATCATGAACCGAATTGCATTCTATGCAGCTGGGCGTAAACCCCACGATGCTCAATCAACTCTGCATGAGGACCGCGCTCAACGATACGACCGTCTTCCACCACCACAATTTCATCAGCCTGTTCAATGGTTGATAAGCGGTGAGCAATGACTAATGAGGTACGGTTTTTCTGCAGTTCATCTAACGCTGCCTGAATGGCACGCTCAGACTCGGTATCCAGAGCAGAAGTCGCTTCATCGAGAATTAATATTGGGCTATCGCGCAATAGTGCACGCGCAATGGCGATACGCTGACGCTGACCACCTGAAAGCAAGACACCATTTTCACCAATGACGGTATCCAGGCCATTATCCATCTTGCTGATAAAGTCCATGGCATATGCCATACGCGCCGCTTTTTCAATGTCGTCGCGGCTGTACTGTTCAGTACGCGCATAGGCAATATTGTTAGCAACAGTGTCGTTGAATAAGTGAACATTTTGCGAGACTAGAGCGACCTGATTACGCAACGAAGATAAGGTGTATTCACGAATATCCACCCCATCAATCGTGATGCTGCCTTCCTGGATATCGTAAAAACGCGTCATTAAGCTTGCGATAGTAGACTTACCTGAGCCAGAACGCCCCACCAACGCCACGGTCTTACCCGCTGGGATCGACAGGTCAATCTTGCGCAGAGCTGGCACTTCACGCCCCGGATAGGTAAAGGTCACATCACGGAATTCAACATCACCTTTAGCGCGCTCAATAACACGTTTCCCTTCGTCTTTCTCTTGCTCAGAATCGAGAATAGAGAACAACGTTTGGCAAGCAGCCATACCGCGCTGGAACTGAGCGTTGACGTTTGTCAGGGATTTCAATGGGCGCATCAGAGCGATCATTGAAGAGAAGACCACGGTGATGGTACCGGCTGTCAGCGTTTCCATCACACTCGGGAAGCTTGCTGCGTAAATCACAAAAGCCAGAGCTAAAGAGGCAATCAACTGAATGATAGGGTCAGAAATAGATGAGGCCGAAACCAGTTTCATACCCTGGCGGCGCATACGGTTACTGACTTTATTAAAACGTTCTGTTTCCACTTCCTGGCCGCCGAAGATCAGCACTTCTTTATGGCCTTTCAGCATTTGCTCCGCACTGGTGGTGACCTGCCCCATCGTGTTCTGCATGTTTTTGCTGATATTACGGAAACGTTTGGAAACCATACGAATCGCGAAGGAAACGATAGGAGCCAGTACAATCAGAATCAAAGAAAGCTGCCAGCTATACCAAAACATCAGCACAAATAGGCCAATGATAGATGCGCCTTCACGCACGACCGTTATCAATGCGCTAGATGAAGAGGAAGCAACTTGTTCGGAATCGTAAGTAATGCGCGAGAGCAGCGTACCAGTGGACTGCTGGTCAAAAAACGAAACCGGCATGCCCATCATGTGGCTGAACAAGCGACGGCGCATGTTCATAACTACCTGCCCAGAGACCCACGAGATGCAATAGCTGGAGACGTAACTCGTCGCACCACGCAGCACCATCAGCCCGATAACAACCAGCGGCATCCATAGCAGCACTGATTTATCAGTTTTTCCAAAACCATCATCCAGTAACGGTTTAAGCAAAGACAGCATATAGGTATCACTGGCAGCGTTTAGGATTAACGCAATACCAGCCACAATCAGACCCGGCTTGAAAGGAGCAATCATCGGCCAAAGGCGGCGGAAGGTCTGCCATGTGGAAAGATCTTTATCGTTATGCATTCAGTAAACCAGCATTAGATGAAATAGCCGCATATTCTACCCATTATCCCGGGATACACCAAACCACTGATGATACCAACGGGGTGAAATTTGTTCTCTGAAGCCATTGATTTGCCATTTATCACTATTTATATCGATAGTCAGCTGGCCTGATTGCGCCGTGTCATACCATTTATATCCTTGCGCCTGGTAGCGTTTAACCACTTTCCCGGAAGGTAAATGCCAGGCGTTATAACGCGATGTAGAGGCAAGTGCAGCACCTCCAGAAACTGCACGCAGCAGCGGTGCAACCGAAGATGTGCGACTACCATGATGAGGAACCTGAATAATATCAGCATGTAAGATATCCCATCGTCTCTTGAGCATAGCTAATTCAGCTTCAACTTCCACATCACCGGTTAACAAGATACGAAAGTTCCCGTCGCTGACCATCACCACACAAGAGCCATTATTACCCGTCTTTACTGGCTGATCTGGAGGCCACAACGCAGTAAACTTCAAACCCCGCCATTGCCATTCCTCCCCTTGAAAACAAGGGTGATGCCCTGCCCAACGCAGTGGACTGTGAATTTTTAACGCTGGCCATTCGCGCTGCAAACTGATTAAACCACCGCGATGATCAAGATGCTCGTGGCTAATGACGACTTGCTCTGGGGTTAGATTATGCCAACGCAGCCATGGAATAATAACTTGCTGAGCCGCATCACCACCGGGCCAGGCGTTCCCGGTATCGTATAGAAAGACCTTTCCTTGCCGGATAATCGCAATCGCCAGACCGTGCCCGACATCTAACATGGTGATTTGCCACGAGCCGTCTTTTTTCTCAGGCCGCATTGTGGAAACAACCAGGGACAGGATCAGCGCTATCACCGAAAACGACGAGCTGCGCCATAACGCCAACCTATGGATAATAATCGCCAGCCAGCCACACAAACTCAAAAGCTGAAAACGGTCATCCACTTCCAGCCAGCCGTCAGGTAATAGCGACAACGATGTAAAAAGTAGCGCCAGCAGACGATCTACACCCCACCACAAATGTTCTCCTATCCACGGGATACTGGTAAGCACTAATCCCGCTAATAACAATGGCACGACGATAAAAGTAATCAGCGGTACTGCGAGTAAGTTCGCTATTAACGCGCTAAGGCTAATACCGTGGAAAATGAAAATTTGTAGTGGCATCAGCAAAACCATGATGCCAACCTGCAGGTGCATTAAAGCGAGTGGATAACGATAAAACCATTTCGTCGTTAGTACACTTTGTGGCAGTGGCATCCATTGATACCAGAAAATGAGTGAGGCAACAGCCAGTGCCGATAGCCAAAAACTGTCTGACAAAACAGTAAGAGGGTCATAAATCAGAATACCCGTGATGCAGCAAAGCCAGACCTCCCACCCGGACCAGCATCGCCCCTGTAGCCGTAGAAAAAGCCAGATAATGACCCCAATCAGCGCTCTGACAGCCGGAGGGTTTCCCCCTGCCAGCCAGGTATAAGCAGCGGCGGCTATGACACTGGCTAAGAGTGGCATTCTGAAATGAACTCGATGTGCAGGAAAACTCAGTTGTATTAAACGAGCGATTAACCAACCCACCATCGCAGCCAGTGAGATGTGCATCCCTGAGATGGCCATAAGGTGTGCCGTGCCGCTCTGGCGAAGCAGGTTTTTCTGCTCATCATTCACTGCCGAGCGGTCACCAAATGCTAATGCCAAAATCACGCCCTGATTGGGGAGTGATTGAGTCGAAAATTGAACAGCGGATAACCATTGAGCCCGTAAACTGCAGCGCTGCGTAATGGGATCAGCCGAAATTATACGTGCACTCAATGGTTGATGTTGTGCAAGAGCATATCTTTGGCTATCAAAACCGCCTTCGTTCAGTTGCCCATGTACTGGCCGCAGTTGCAGTTTCATGCGCCAGCGTTGCCCTGCGCAGACGCTAGCCGGTAAGTAACCACTACGACTCCTGATACCAACAGGAGGAAAAATTACCTTTCCTTCTACCGATACCATTTCCCAATCGTGATTTTGCTTTCCATCAGTTCGGGTCATCACCGCTTCAACCGTAATAGGTTTGCCGGACCATTGTTCGACAGGCATAAGACTAGCTCTGGCGTTCAGTAACGCCCAGCAAAAGCACAACAAACCAAAAGCGATATAGCGCGCAGACAGATGCGGGATGAGTCCAGTGCATACTGCCGCAAAGAGGATGACTGCGATAATTGGCATATCAGGAATATTGGCCAGCCACGCCAGAGGCAGAATGCCAATAATTGCACTGCAACATAATCCGATTGAATTCCTCACGACTACCTCCTTGTTAAAGGCAGTGTGAAGTATTAAAAAATGACGTCAGCTATGGATAATCAGTTCTTCGAGAAGGGTTCCAGGCTTTCGGAGCTGCATGAAAATACAGCCGAATAATTTGCGAGCGGAATCGAAAACTGTGATTTTTGGCATAAAAAAACGGCACCCGAAGGTGCCGTTCTTGAGAATTAAATCCTAAGACTTAATTACCGTAAATGTTGGCGCGGTCACGTAATTCTTTACCTGGTTTAAAGTGCGGAACGTACTTACCTTCCAGATCCACTTTATCGCCAGTTTTTGGGTTACGTCCGGTGCGAGGTGCGCGATAGTGTAAGGAAAAACTGCCGAAACCCCGGATTTCAATACGCTCACCTTGGGCGAGTGTAGAGGCCATATGCTCCAGCATCTCTTTCACTGCATCTTCTACAGCTTTCGCCGGGATGTGAGATTGCTGAGTTGCAAGTCTTTCTATCAATTCTGACTTGGTCATGATTCCTCCGGTTTCCTTTCAGGAAAATTAACTTACACCTATCAATCGAACAAGGGCGGCCGTAGCCGCCCTGATTTAAGTGCTCAGACGATTACTCGCCTTTAGCTGCTTTGAATGCTTCAGCCATAGCGTTAGAGAAGTTCGGTGCATCTTCCTGTTTGTTGTTAACAGTAGCGATTGCATCTTTCTCGTCAGCTTCGTCCTTAGCACGAACAGACAGGCTTACAACACGGTTTTTGCGGTCAACGCCAGTGAATTTAGCTTCAACGTCGTCGCCTACGCTCAGAACCAGAGTTGCATCTTCAACGCGGTCACGGGAAGCTTCAGAAGCACGCAGGTAGCCTTCTACGCCATCTGCTAATTCAACTGTAGCACCTTTCGCGTCAACTGCTGTTACTTTACCAGTAACGATAGTACCTTTCTTGTTCAGTGCAACGTAGTTGTTGAACGGATCTTCTGCGAGTTGTTTAACACCCAGGGAGATACGCTCACGTTCTGCGTCAACTTGCAGAACCACAGCCGCGATTTCGTCGCCTTTCTTGTATTCACGAACTGCTTCTTCGCCTGCAACGTTCCAAGAGATATCAGACAGGTGAACCAGGCCGTCGATGCCACCGTCCAGGCCGATGAAGATACCGAAGTCAGTGATAGACTTGATTTTACCTTCAACGCGGTCGCCCTTGTTGTGGGTTTCAGCGAACAGCTGCCATGGGTTAGATTTGCACTGCTTCAGACCCAGGGAGATACGACGACGTTCTTCGTCGATATCCAGAACCATAACTTCCACTACATCACCAACGTTAACAACTTTGGATGGGTGGATGTTTTTGTTGGTCCAATCCATTTCGGAAACGTGAACCAGACCTTCAACGCCTTCTTCGATTTCTACGAAGCAGCCGTAATCAGTCAGGTTAGTCACGCGACCAGTCAGTTTGGTACCTTCTGGATAACGCTTAGCGATTGCGACCCATGGATCTTCGCCCAGTTGCTTCAGACCCAGAGACACACGAGTACGCTCACGGTCGAACTTCAGTACTTTAACGGTAATTTCATCGCCAACATTCACGATTTCGCTTGGATGCTTAACGCGTTTCCATGCCATATCAGTGATGTGCAGCAGGCCGTCAACGCCGCCCAGATCAACGAATGCACCGTAGTCAGTAAGGTTCTTAACGATACCTTTAACTTCCATGCCTTCTTGCAGGTTTTCCAGCAGTTGATCACGTTCTGCGCTGTTTTCTGATTCGATAACTGCACGACGAGAAACAACAACGTTGTTACGCTTCTGGTCCAGCTTGATGACTTTGAACTCAAGCTCTTTGCCTTCCAGGTGCAGAGTGTCACGTACCGGACGAACATCTACCAGTGAACCTGGCAGGAACGCACGAATACCGTTCAGCTCTACAGTGAAGCCACCCTTAACTTTGCCGTTGATGATACCGACCACAGTTTCAGCTTCTTCGTAAGCTTTTTCCAGCGTGATCCAAGCTTCGTGACGCTTAGCTTTTTCACGGGACAGCAGAGTTTCGCCAAAGCCATCTTCAACAGCGTCCAGAGCAACATCAACTTCGTCACCAACCTGGATTTCCAGTTCGCCAGCAGCATTTTTGAACTGCTCTACAGGAATTGCAGACTCAGATTTCAGACCAGCGTCAACCAGTACGATATCTTTGTCGATAGCAACTACTACGCCACGAACGATGGAACCCGGACGGGTTTCGATTGTTTTCAGGGATTCTTCAAAGAGTTGAGCGAAAGATTCAGTCATGTTGTTAATCTTCAAGGTTCTTTAGTTTAACGTCCATTTAGCGTCCCGCCGAATGGGGTTGTTTCACATACCCCGCCATTGGCTCCATGCCGACAGGGTTTAGGTTACAGGGGTAAAAAACTACCCGATATGTCAGGATACCACTATGGCAATATCATGACAAATATGACAAAACTTACACCAGCGCAATATTCACTATTGAGCTGGTGTTAAAATTTTCTGCGCATAAGTAAGCGCTTGTTTGATGACGTCGTCAATGGACATGCTGGTTGAATCCAGCACCAGCGCATCTGCGGCGGGCACTAACGGTGCTATTGCACGGTTACGGTCACGGTCATCACGTTCTTTAATTTCTGCCAAAAGGCGCTCAAAGTTAACACTAAAGCCCTTTTCCTGCAACTGTAGCATACGTCTACGCGCACGCTCTTCAGAAGATGCGTCAAGGAAGATTTTTACTGGTGCGTCAGGGAAAACCACGGTGCCCATATCACGGCCATCAGCAATCAGTCCCGGCGCTTCTCTGAATGCGCGCTGACGGCGCAGCAATGCTTCACGAACACGTGGGAAAGCAGCTATCTGAGAGGCTGCATTCGCAACTTCCTGAGTACGAATTTCTGCGCTGACGTCTTCTCCTTCAAGGATGACTTCCAGGTTGCCTTCATTGGCAACAAAACGCACATCAAGGTGGGCAGCAAGTGGGACTAGCGTGTCTTCGGAGGTTACATCAACCTGGTGATGTAAGGCCGCCAATGCCAGAACTCGATAAATTGCTCCAGAATCAAGCAGATGCCACTGTAACGCTTCCGCCATGGCTTTACACAGCGTGCCTTTACCTGCGCCGCTTGGACCATCAATTGTTATTACTGGGGCGGGTGCCGTCATCGTACTCTCCTCTTGCTGGAATTACGGACCTAAAATAGAAACGCCGCATATTATACGCTGCCAGAATCCTGACCGTTATCTTTCCTGCCAATTATCGTCTTTAATGAGGTTGAGTGTAGAAGAATTGCGCAACTTGAGGTGGGGCTGGAAAAAACCAGCCCCAAATTCAGAGAGGTAGTTTATTTTTTATCTGCTGCTATGCGGTCACGGACATGTTGTGCACGTTCAACTGATGGCGGATGTGAATCAAACATAGACTTCGATGCACCACCATCAAGCGTTGCAAGCTTATCAAAACTGCTTGCCAGTCCTTGAGTATTTATTTTGCGTTTTTTGAGGAGATCATATGAGAAATCATCCGCTTCTGACTCTTCACTGCGCGAGAACGTCGCATTAATCGCCGCTTCTGCTAAATCACCAAGTTGTGACTGAGATAACTGTGATGCCACTCCGCTGGTTGCAGAAACTGCATCCCTGGCCGCCATAGTGGCATAGGCTGTTTGCAGTTTTTCCTTTGAATGACCCAAGGCTACGTGACCCATTTCATGACCAAGAACACCTTCAACTTCGTTATCGGTCATCATGTCCATTAAGCCGCTGTAGACACGTACACAGCCGTTGGCCATCGCCCAGGCATTGATATCGCTGGTCAAATAAACTTTGTAATTCACTGGTGTTCCGTCGATCTGATTCCCAAGAGCCTTGGCAATTTTGTTCAAGCGTTTGGCATATTTGCTGGATTTACCCGCGAGTTGGTTTTCACTATCTGCCTGCTTACAGGACTGGTTTGCCACTGCCTTAACATCCGCATCGCTGAGTGTTGCGGCTTTGAAGGCCGACATTCCGGACGATGCCAGTTTATCGCCATTCATGTTCTTACACGCTACCAGAGACCCCGCCATTAACACTGCCAATACTACCTTTTTGAAAGTCTTCATAGTTATCTTCCGTTGATGAGCTATACATGAAATAAATCATCGATTTGTTGATCAAATCGGACGTGAGATTAACAGTGGTACAAGCGGGTGCAATGAAAGCGGAGGTACGAAAACGGAGTTGATCTTATGCAGGATATTGAGAATTTACTCCGGCACTCAACGTTACCGGAGCAAGTGGTGGTGCATTACTTGAGGGTGCTAATACGCGCTAACTGTTCGAAATAGTCCGGGAAAGTTTTTGCCGTACATTTCGGATCAAGGATGGTCACTGGAGTATCTGACAACGCCACCAGCGAGAAGCACATAGCCATACGGTGATCGTTATAAGTTCCAATTTCAGCAACTTGCAGCTGAGCTGGTGGAGTCACGGTAATGTAATCCTCCCCCTCTTCCACTATTGCGCCCACTTTACGCAGTTCAGTTGCCATAGCGCTCAAACGGTCAGTTTCTTTTACACGCCAGTTATAAATATTACGTAGAGTGGTCGTACCTTTGGCAAATAAAGCCGTAGTAGCGATAGTCATTGCTGCGTCTGGGATATGGTTCATATCCATATCAATGGCGTTTAATTCGCCGCGCTCGCAGGAGATGAAATCATCACCCCAGGTGACTTTCGCACCCATTTTTTCCAGCACATCGGCAAAACGGATATCGCCTTGAACGCTATTACGACCGATGCCCGTCACTTTTACCGTACCGCCTTTGATTGCACCAGCCGCAAGGAAGTAAGAAGCTGAAGAGGCATCGCCTTCCACCAAATAAGCCCCTGGAGAGGAGTACTGCTGGCTACTACGAATCACAAAACAGCGGTAGTCGCGGTTTTCTACATCCACACCAAAGGTTTTCATCAGATGTAAGGTGATGTCGATATACGGTTTCGATACCAGGTCACCTTTGATAGTGATTTCAGTGTCGTTTTCCGCCAACGGTGCCGTCATTAAAAGCGCGGTCAAAAACTGGCTGGAAACGCTGCCATCGACGGCAACCTGGCCACCGCTAAAACCACCACGCAAACGCAATGGCGGATAATTTTCTTGTTCCAGATAATCAATCTGAGCGCCGCCCTGACGTAAAGCATCAACCAAATGGCCAATCGGACGTTCTTTCATGCGTGGTTCACCGGTCAGCACGATGTTATTGCTACCCAGACACAGTGCCGCCGCCAGTGGGCGCATCGCCGTACCCGCATTCCCTAAGAACAGTTCCAGCTCGCCCGCGGCTTGCAATGGCCCACCCATGCCGGTCACTTCACAACGTGTACGATCGGCTGAAAGTGTATAACTTACTCCCAATGCTTTCAGTGCGTTGAGCATATGACGAACGTCATCGCTATCCAGCAAATTAGTCAGTTCAGTCGTGCCATGCGCCAGTGCTGCAAGCAGCAGAGCGCGATTAGAGACACTTTTTGAACCAGGAAGATTAATCGTGCCGTCGACCAATGCGATGGGTTGTAACGTCAGGGATTCCAGCATGGGGTAAATACTCTCAACTCAAACAGAATAAAAACCCCGCGAACCATGCCGCGGGGAGAATAACAACGAGCAGCAATTAACCGTGGCGACGCTCAAAGTCGATCATGAAGTTAGTTAACGCTTTAACACCTTCGAGTGGCATCGCATTGTAGATAGAAGCACGCATTCCGCCTACAACACGGTGGCCTTTCAATGCGTGTAGACCTGCAGCAAACGACTCTTCGAGGAAGAGTTTATCAAGCGCGCTATCAGCCAACTGGAATGGGACATTCATGCGCGAACGGTTGGCCGGAGCAACATCGTTACGATAAAAATCGCTTTTATCAATCACACCGTATAACAGGCTCGCTTTCTCACGGTTAATTTTGTCCATGACTTCCACACCACCTTGTTCCTTCAGCCATTTAAAGACCAGACCAGAAAGATACCAGGCGAATGTTGGTGGGGTATTAAACATGGAATCGTTTTCATTAAGCACGGTGTAGTCAAGAATTGACGGGCACGCTTTATGCGCCTTGCCGAGCAAATCTTCACGCACGATAACCAACGTCAAACCGGCTGGACCGATGTTTTTCTGAGCACCAGCGTAAATTACGCCGAAACGGCTAATGTCGAGCGAGTGCGACAAAATCGAGGATGAGAAATCGGCAACCACAACCTTATCGCCAAAGTCTGGCATTTCGTGAGTTGCGATGCCGTCGATGGTTTCATTCGGGCAATAGTGCAAGTAGGCACTATCTTCAGAAACCTGCCACTCGCTCATCGGTTTGAGCGCGCGCAGGCCATCAACTGTCACTTTCGCATCAATAACATTTGGCGTGCAGTATTTGTGCGCTTCTTTTACTGCACTACTCGCCCAATAGCCGCCATCAACATAGTCAGCGCTAGTTTTGTCACCCAGCAGGTTTAAAGGTACACCAGCGAATTGGCCGCGACCGCCACCGTGACAGAACAAAACTTTGTAGTTCGAGGGGATTTGCAGCAGAAAGCGAAAATCTTTTTCAGCTTCTTCAGCTACCTGAATAAACTCTTTACCACGGTGGCTAATCTCCATTACGGAGGTGCCTAAGCCTTGCCAGTCGCAGAGTTCACTTTGCGCACGACGAAGCACTTCAGCCGGTAGCATCGCCGGGCCGGAACTAAAATTGTATACCTGAGTCATTTCCCCTCACCACGCTAAGAGCAATAAGATTTTTTCACGGTATCGGTTTTATCATTCACTCGCGGAGGCTGCAATGGTTAATCAGGTGCGCTGCGGGAATGTGCGCAAAATCACACAACAGATTCATCTAATCGATGAATTAAACACCCGATAAATGCCCGTCAGGTCACTCGCGTGGCGGTACTGGCCTTAACCCAAACTTTATGAGCACAGCGCGGGCAAGCAATTTCATCATTTGCATTCAACGCCACGACTTCACTGCAATGGATACAGGCATAATCCGCATCTTCCGGCATTTTAATAAACCGTTCGCAGCAGTGCTCAGGCAAAATCGGTAAACCCGGCCTGACGAGTTTATCAGGAAAGAAATAGACGCTTATCTGGCCGTTGGTTTCAAGTATCGCCAGACGAACTTGCCCGAGATGCTCTACGCCCAGCAAGCGTAGCTCCATAAAAAACTCAAATTCAGTCATGTTTTGCGACTTCATTTTTTCCCAGGAAAACTCCCCCTCTTCGATAATGACGGAAGGTTTTCCTTCAAACAGGTTTTCAAGTTTTTCACTGTGGCTCATCAGCCACATCACCAGACGATAAAGCAGCCCCAATGTGACGAAAACAATCAACACAGGTAGCATCGGTACGTCATGATAAAACGCCACATCGCCTGCCGCCGAGCCAAGCGTTAAGATTATCAACACTTCAAACAACGACATCTGCCGAACGCCACGCCGCCCCGTTATCTTTAAAAACAGGAACACTAATATAAAGGTATAGAGGCTACGAAAAGCGACCTCCCAGAGAAAATCGAGTGGGACGTCGTTTAATGCCATACGTTGAAGATCAAAGCTCTTCATTTTTACCGCCATTACAGTGGGTTACTGACAGTAAGCATAGCCTGTTATGCTATCGCCGCCTGCTGGCTGCTGACAATGGTGTCAGTCGGCTAAAACCCGTATCATTGCGCGCTTTGCGTACGACAAAAGTGAAACCTCATGACTCAAACCTTTATTCCTGGCAAAGATGCCGCACTGGAAGATTCCATCGCTCGCTTCCAGACCAAGCTCGCCGATCTTGGCTTTAATATAGAAGAAGCTTCCTGGTTAAACCCTGTGCCAAACGTCTGGTCAGTGCATATCCGTGATAAAGACAGCGCGCTGTGCTTTACCAATGGTAAAGGCGCGACTAAAAAAGCCGCTTTGGCTTCAGCGCTGGGCGAATATTTCGAGCGTTTGTCGACTAACTATTTCTTTGCTGATTTCTGGTTAGGTAAAACCATCGCCAATGGCCCGTTTGTGCATTATCCAAACGAGAAGTGGTTCCCAATTCCTGAAGATGAGCAACTGCCGGAAGGCATTCTCGACGATCGTCTGCGCGCGTTTTACGATCCTGAGAACGAAGTCACCGCAGGTATGCTGATTGATCTGCAATCCGGCAATGAAGAGCGCGGCATCTGCGCACTGCCGTTTACCCGTCAATCCGATCAAGAAACCGTTTATATTCCGATGAACATCATCGGGAACTTGTATGTTTCTAATGGGATGTCTGCAGGGAACACCGCAAACGAAGCCCGTGTTCAGGGACTTTCAGAAGTTTTTGAGCGTTACATTAAAAATCGCATTATCGCGGAAAGCATTAGCCTGCCGGAAATCCCGCAGGAAGTGCTGGCTCGCTATCCTGGCGTGGTCGAATCCATCGCCACTCTGGAAGCTGAAGGATTCCCAATCTTCGCGTATGACGGTTCATTAGGTGGCAAATATCCGGTTATTTGCGTGGTGTTATTCAACCCAGCAAACGGCACGTGTTTTGCGTCGTTCGGTGCCCACCCTGATTTTGGTGTTGCGCTGGAACGTACCGTGACTGAACTGCTGCAGGGGCGTGGCCTTAAAGATCTGGATGTCTTCACTCCTCCGACCTTTGATGACGAAGAAGTTGCCGAGCATGCCAATCTCGAAACTCACTTTATCGACTCCAGCGGTCTGATCTCCTGGGATATGTTCAAGCAAGATGCCGACTATCCATTTGTTGACTGGAGCTTCTCTGGAACCACAGAAGAAGAATTTGCCACATTGATGGCAATCTTTAATGCAGAAGACCAGGAAGTTTATATCGCTGACTACCAGCATCTTGATGTTTACGCTTGCCGCATCATCGTTCCTGGTATGTCCGATATTTATCCTGCCGAAGATCTGCTGCTGGCTAACAACAGTATGGGCTATCACTTGCGTGACACCATTCTGTCATTACCAGGCAGTGAGTGGGAGAAGCAAGATTATCTCGATCTGATTTCTCAGTTAGATGAAGAAGGCCACGATGATTTCACCCGTGTCCGCGAGCTGCTTGGTCTGGCGACAGGTAAAGACAATGGCTGGTATACGCTGCGTATTGGTGAATTGAAAGCCATGCTGGCACTGGCTGGCGGTGACACCGAACAAGCGCTTATCTGGACGGAATGGACGATGGAATTCAACGCGTCTATTTTCAGCCCTGAGCGTGCGAACTACTATCGCTGCCTGCAAACCCTGCTGCTACTGGCGATGGAAGAAGACCGCCAACCGCTGCAATATCTGAATGCCTTCGTGCGTATGTACGGCGCAGAAACAGTAGAAGCGGCAAGTGCTGCTCTGAGTGGTGAAGCGCCATTCTATGGCCTGCAAGCTGTAGATAGCGATTTGAAAGCGTTCCCTGCCCATCAGGCGTTGTTAGCGGCGTATGAAAAACTGCAACGCGCAAAAGCGGCTTTCTGGAAATAAAGTAACAAAACTAAA
This sequence comes from Buttiauxella sp. S19-1, assembly GCF_022134725.1. Lineage (NCBI taxonomy): Bacteria > Pseudomonadati > Pseudomonadota > Gammaproteobacteria > Enterobacterales > Enterobacteriaceae > Buttiauxella > Buttiauxella sp. S19-1. The sequence goes on along the minus strand of NZ_JAHWLU010000010.1, from coordinate 44,792 downwards.
CTCAAAGGTGCGTAAACCATAATGTTTACGCTATATTACGGGGCGATTTTTATTGCCCCGTGTTTTTATTGGCAGCGTAATAATTTCATTTGTGACTCAATAGTTAAATATTGGTGAAATATTATTATATTAAACTACAAATAATGTTGCCAAATTATAGAAATACTCCATTCTAATTACCCCGACACAGGAGCGTTGAGGCTAAATATCAAATTACATTATAAATTTTAAACTTTATTTTTATCAAAAGTATCAACAACTTAAACTGAAAATCAGGTAAACACCTGCTTTTATCAGGCCTATAAGCTTGGCGAGATATGATCCATATCAAATTTTACTCTATAATGCTTTGTTAGTATCTCGTCGCCGAATTAAATAAGAGAGAGTTAGTGTGAAAGCTGACAACCCTTTTGATCTATTGCTCCCAGCCGCTATGGCGAAAGTCGCCGAAGACGCTGGCGTCTATAAAGCAACAAAGCACCCGCTGACCACGTTTTATTTAGCGATCACGGCGGGGATGTTCATCTCGATTGCCTTTGTCTTTTACATCACTGCGACCACCGGTACTTCGACCATTCCGTTTGGGATTGCGAAGCTGATTGGCGGTACTTGCTTCTCCTTAGGGCTTATCCTGTGCGTTGTCTGCGGTGCCGACCTCTTCACTTCTACCGTGTTGATTGTTGTTGCTAAAGCCAGTGGCCGTATCACCTGGGGTCAACTCGCGAAGAACTGGGTCAACGTTTACATCGGTAACCTGTTCGGTGCTTTGATGTTCGTGGTGTTGATTTGGTTGTCAGGTATGTACATGACAGCAAACGGTGCGTGGGGTCTGAATGTGCTTCAAACCGCAGACCATAAAATGCACCACACCTTTATTGAAGCTGTGTGCCTGGGTATTTTGGCTAACCTGATGGTCTGTCTGGCTGTCTGGATGAGCTACTCGGGTCGCAGTTTGATGGACAAGATGTTTGCTATGATTCTCCCGGTCGCCATGTTTGTTGCTAGTGGTTTTGAGCACAGTATCGCAAACATGTTCTTGATCCCTTTGGGTATCGTAGTACGCAACTTTGCAAGCCCGGAATTCTGGACCGCAGTTGGGTCGTCTCCGGACAATTTCACTCACTTGACCGTATTGAACTTCATCACAGATAACCTGATCCCAGTGACTATTGGGAACATTATCGGTGGCGGCGTACTGGTTGGGTTGACGTACTGGGTAATTTATCTACGCGGTGGTGATAAGCACTAAGTGCTAGCCGTCGTGTAGGGAATAAGAAATCCACATTAGAAGGTAGGTGTTAAATGTCCGAGCTTAATGAGAAGTTAGCCACAGCCTGGGAAGGTTTTGCCAAAGGTGACTGGCAGAATGAAGTCAACGTGCGTGACTTTATTCAGAAAAACTACACCCCTTACGAGGGTGACGAGTCCTTCCTGGCAGGTGCTACTGAAGCAACTACCACATTGTGGGACAACGTCATGGAAGGCGTTAAACAGGAAAACCGCACTCACGCGCCTGTTGACTTCGATACTGACCTCGCTTCCACCATCACCTCTCATGATGCTGGTTACATCAACAAGTCCCTCGAAACTATCGTGGGCCTGCAGACTGATGCTCCACTGAAACGTGCAATTATTCCGTTTGGTGGCATCAAAATGGTTGAAGGTTCTTGCAAAGTATACGGTCGTGAACTTGACCCAATGCTTAAGAAGATCTTCACCGAATACCGCAAAACCCACAACCAGGGTGTGTTTGACGTTTATACCAAAGACATCCTGAACTGCCGTAAATCAGGCGTAATCACCGGTCTGCCGGATGCTTATGGCCGTGGTCGTATCATCGGTGATTACCGTCGCGTAGCACTGTACGGCATCGACTTCCTGATGAAAGACAAATTCGCTCAGTTCAACTCTCTGCAGAGCAAACTGGAAAACGGCGAAGACCTGGAAGCAACAATTCGTCTGCGTGAAGAAATCTCCGAGCAACACCGTGCTCTGGGCCAGATCAAAGAAATGGCTGCTAAATATGGCTGCGATATCTCTGGTCCTGCTAAAAATGCTCAAGAAGCTATTCAGTGGACTTACTTCGGCTACCTGGCTGCGGTTAAATCTCAGAACGGCGCTGCAATGTCCTTCGGTCGTGTATCCACCTTCCTGGATGCCTTCATCGAACGTGACCTGAAAGCTGGTAAAATCACCGAGCTTGAAGCACAGGAAATGATTGACCACCTGGTCATGAAACTGCGTATGGTTCGCTTCCTGCGTACCCCTGAGTATGATGAGCTGTTCTCTGGTGACCCAATCTGGGCGACCGAATCTATCGCCGGTATGGGTGTAGATGGTCGTACTCTGGTTACTAAATCTAGCTTCCGTTTCCTGAACACCCTGTACACCATGGGGCCGTCTCCGGAGCCGAACATCACTATTCTGTGGTCTGAAAAACTGCCACTGAACTTCAAGAAATTCGCCGCTAAAGTTTCCATCGATACTTCTTCTCTGCAATACGAGAACGATGATCTGATGCGCCCTGACTTTAACAACGATGACTACGCAATCGCATGCTGCGTGAGCCCAATGATCGTTGGTAAGCAAATGCAGTTCTTCGGTGCTCGTGCTAACCTCGCGAAAACCATGCTGTATGCAATCAACGGTGGCGTTGATGAAAAACTGAAAATTCAGATCGGTCCTAAAGAAGCGCCAATCATGGCTGACGTTCTGGACTACGATAACGTTCTGGATCGTCTTGACCACTTCATGGACTGGTTGGCTAAACAGTACGTCACCGCGCTGAACATCATTCACTACATGCATGATAAGTACAGCTACGAAGCGTCTCTGATGGCTCTGCATGACCGTGACGTTGTTCGCACTATGGCTTGTGGTATCGCGGGTCTGTCTGTTGCAGCTGACTCCCTGTCTGCAATCAAATATGCGAAAGTTAAACCTGTTCGTGACGAAGACGGCCTGGCTGTAGACTTCGAAATCGAAGGCGAATACCCAATGTTCGGTAACAACGATTCTCGCGTAGATGACATCGCTGTTGACCTGGTAGAACGTTTCATGAAGAAAATTCAGAAACTGACTACTTACCGTAACGCTATCCCGACTCAGTCTGTTCTGACCATCACCTCTAACGTGGTTTATGGTAAGAAAACCGGTAACACCCCAGACGGTCGTCGTGCAGGCGCTCCATTCGGTCCAGGTGCTAACCCAATGCACGGTCGTGATCAGAAAGGTGCTGTTGCCTCTCTGACTTCCGTTGCTAAACTGCCGTTTGCTTACGCTAAAGATGGTATTTCTTATACCTTCTCTATCGTTCCTAACGCACTGGGTAAAGACGACGAAGTTCGTAAAACTAACCTCGCGGGTCTGATGGATGGTTACTTCCACCACGAATCGTCCATCGAAGGTGGTCAACACCTGAACGTGAACGTAATGAACCGTGAAATGCTGCTGGATGCGATGGAACACCCTGAGAAATATCCTCAGCTGACCATTCGTGTATCTGGTTACGCTGTACGTTTTAACTCCCTGACTAAAGAACAACAGCAGGACGTTATTACCCGTACCTTCACTCAAACCATGTAATTCACGGTTTGTCTGAAAAGGCGTAGAATAAAGGCTCCACCTCGGTGGGGCCTTTTCTTATGTCAGAACCTATTTTGCAAGATAACTGCTACGTTTAGGTTATCTTGCAAAATTGATTCGACGCGGCAATCTGTTTAAAGACCGCGCTCAACCTGGTTGATGCCATTGAGCATCAGCCAATACTGGAGAGAACACCGCAATGTCAGTAATTGGCCGAATTCATTCCTTTGAATCCTGCGGTACCGTGGATGGTCCCGGTATTCGTTTTATCACCTTTTTCCAGGGCTGCCTTATGCGCTGCCTGTATTGCCATAACCGTGACACATGGGATACACACGGCGGCAAAGAGGTTACCGTTGAAGAACTGATGAAAGAAGTGGTGACCTATCGACACTTCATGAATGCCTCTGGCGGCGGGGTTACAGCATCGGGTGGTGAAGCTATTTTGCAAGCCGAGTTTGTTCGTGACTGGTTCCGTGCCTGCCGTAAAGAAGGTATTCATACCTGTCTGGATACCAACGGTTTTGTACGCCGCTACGATCCAGTCATTGATGAATTGCTTGAAGTGACTGACCTGGTGATGCTCGATTTGAAACAAATGAACGACGAGATTCACCAGAATCTGGTTGGTGTTTCAAACCATCGTACTCTCGAGTTTGCGCGCTATTTGTCTGATAAAAATATTAACGTCTGGATTCGCTACGTTGTTGTTCCTGGCTGGTCAGACGATGACGATTCTGCGCATCGTCTTGGTGAGTTCACGCGAGATATGGGCAATGTAGAGAAAATTGAATTGTTGCCGTACCACGAGCTGGGCAAGCACAAATGGGTGGCAATGGGCGAAGAGTATAAACTCGACGGCGTGCATCCACCGAAGAAAGAGACCATGGAACGCGTTAAAGGCATTCTGGAACAGTACGGTCACAAAGTGATGTACTAGAAAATAGACCCTCGCATGAGGGTCTATTTTTATCAGGCATGAGCGACAGGCGTAGTGTGGTGCCCCGCTTTGCGCAGCAGCATCAATAAGTAAACAAATGCCACACCAGCAATCATCACAAACAATAAACTGTCCGAATAGCTTTGCATCAGCATCGATGTAAACGTTGGGCCAAGCAAGCTGCCTACGGTGTAACTCAACAGTAAGGCCTGATTCATTGCGACCAACTGATGGTGTTCAACTTTCTCGCAAGCCCAGGCCATTGCCACCGGGTAGAGTGTGAATCCAGCCGCCCCAAGAACAAATAACGTTGGCCCCATTGCGGCGTGACTCAGCATTGCCATGCAACCCAGAATCACAATAAACACCTGGACACGAAGCACTAATAAACGACCAAATCGATCGGCCAGACGACCAACCGGCCATTGTCCAACAATCCCCGCGCTGACCATTACCGCCATCCAGAAACCAATCCCGGCATCACTGACACCCTGATGGTTTAAATACAGCGGCATTAACCCATACAGAGAACCGAGAACAATCCCTGAAATAATACAGCCGTTCACCCCAAGGCGCGCATGACGCAAACGCAGCATTGGCCATACGGGAGTCGCCTCTTGATTTTCGCTGCGATCGTTTACAATGCGGGCGAAGAGCAGCGGAAGAATCGCGGCCAGTGTTAATGCAGTTATCCACGGCAAAACGCTGGCTATATCTGTCGGCATTTTGCTTATCATCAATTGGCCAAGTACCGTGCCGACGTAATAAACCATCATGTAAGCCGCCAGCAGGCGTCCACGGTTACGCGACGTCCCGCTGCACATCAGCGCACTCTCGACAACCACCCAAATCATCGCGCAGCCAATTCCTGCGATGAAACGCCACATCATCCAGCTCCAGAACCCGGTCATTAACCCAAGTCCTGCACAACCCGCCGCGAAAATCAGCGATGCAAGATAGTAGCTACGGTTGAATCCCTGGCGCTTTATCAGCCAGCCAGTCATCAGCGTACCCACCAGATTCCCGGTAAAATACGACGACCCGACCATCCCGACTTGCCATGTAGGAAGATTTTCGTGAGCTAACCAGAGTGGAACCAGCGTATTTAAAACCGCGATTGCCAGGGTCAAAAGCATCAGACCGCAGAGCAAAAGCGTGACTGGCCGGGTATAGATGGACATGTAAAAACCGCGAGGAAGAGAATAAATTTGTGCGCATCATGCCACCAGCAAAATGATTGTCAATCCAGTGCTGACGGGGCCTGACCCGATTCACAGTCTGTCGATTTGAAAAACTTATTCAACTTGTGAACTAAGCGTTGAGTGAAAAAGCTATCTCTCTGTTTTTGATGAGATCAGGGATTATGAATCGAAGCGGATTGGATGAAAAATTTCATGGTGAGTTGGATGATATTTTCTTATGCGAAAATAAAAAATGCGCCCGCAGGCGCATTTCATTGTGATAGCTGGTTAGCTGGCTATCGCCATGCCAACAGTCATATGCAGACCGTAGAAAACACCGCGGCCAATCAGTTCGCCCGCGATGACCAACACAAAAGCGAATGCCAACACTGCGGGGCTCGCCTGCCCACCTTTGAGCTGTGGAACAATCCAGCAAACCAAAGCCGCAGCTAACACCAGCAGTCTCCAGGACATCAACGCGCCGTATTCCGGTACCAATGCTGAAGCCTGCGCAATCGAGCTTTGAATCGTTGCCAGTTCCATGCCCTGCAACATCACCACCGCGGTACTGATCACAACAGCCAGCAGGGAAACTGCGGGAAGAATGCGCATCCCCCAGCCGGTTACACCCGCGACACGCAGCAATAAGTAACCCAATAGTGGCCCGCCGATAAACATCGTCAGGAAGAAACTGAGCGGTGTATACGCGCTATACCACGTTGGAACGGTATCAATCAGGTAAACCTTGCACATCATCCAGACAAAAACCACGCCAAGAATCATGGTCAGGATCATCCACATTTTCCCGATCGCCTGCGGCATTTTACCCACGACGGTAACCAGCCACCAAAACCCGCCGACCGCGAAGAAGACTGAACCGCTGGCAATTTCATTGCTCAACGCTGAATCACCTATGCGATTGAGTGAGTTGAAGGCGCGCAGCGGTGAACCGAGGTGAAGCACAGAGGCCATAAAGCCAATGCCCATGAGCACCCACAATACGATCATTGTCCATTGCACACGCTTTTGCTGTGCGCGATCGGAAACCCCTGTCAGCAACGCCAGCGCCATGACGATAAAACCACCCGCCACGCACTGCCCCAAAACTGTAAAGACCATTAACGGCCATTCATGCCATCCGTTACCCATCTCACACCTCCTTCGGGTTTGCCAGATAGCCGGTTTTATCCCCACAAGGACGGCTGTTGGCGTTGGGTTTAATGACAATATTTGGCTTCGTGAAATGTGCTGATGGCAGTGGAGCAATGGCTGCTTGCTCACCATATTTTTCACGCAGCTCTGCAATCGGCGCCATATCCAGCGCACGCAACGGGCAAGACTCCACACAAATTGGTTTCTTCCCTTCTGCAATGCGTGAATAACAGCCATCGCATTTGGTCATGTGCCCTTTTTCTGCGTTGTATTGCGGTGCACCGTACGGGCAAGCCATATGGCAGTAGCGGCAGCCAATACAAATGTCTTCGTTTACCACCACAAAACCGTCTTCTCGTTTATGCATCGCACCGCTTGGGCAAACTTTAGTGCAAGCGGGGTCTTCACAATGGTTGCAGGCAATCGACAGATAATAGGCAAACACGTTTTGCTGCCAGACACCGTTGTCTTCTTGCCAGTCACCGCCCGCATATTCATAAATTCGGCGGAAGCTGACGTCCGGGCCTAAGTTTTTGTAGTCTTTACAGGCCAGCTCGCAAGTCTTGCAACCAGTGCAACGGCTGGAATCGATATAAAATCCGTATTGGGTTGTCATCAGCTATTCCTTACGCCTTTTCGACCTGGACGAGGTTACTGTGGGATGGGTTACCTTTCGCCAGTGGCGATGGTCGCTGAGTGGTTAGCACGTTGATACAGCCAGCGTGGTCCACTTTATTAGCATCCGGGTTATACCAGGCTCCTTCCCCCATCGCGACGACACCTGGAATAATGCGCGGTGTCACTTTGGCGTTGATATTCACTTCGCCGCGGCCATTAAAAATGCGCACCATATCGCCGTTCTTAATCCCACGTTTCTGGGCATCAATCGGGTTAATCCACATTTCCTGGCGACAGGCAGCTTTCAATACTTCGACGTTGCCGTAAGTGGAGTGAGTGCGCGCTTTGTAGTGGAACCCGGTCATCTGCAATGGCCATTTTTCGGCCAGTGGATCGCCAAAGTTTTCGAAGCCTGCACTGTAAACCGGCAGCGGATCGATAACGTCCCCTTCGTTGAGTTGCCACGTCGCAGCAATCTCGGCCAATTGCTCAGAGTAAATTTCAATTTTCCCTGACGGCGTGGTCAGTGGATTTGCCGCTGGATCTTCACGGAAGGCTTTATAGGCGACGTGATGCCCTTCAGGATCACGTTGCTTGAAGATGCCTTGTTGGCGGAATTCATCAAAACTCGGCAGATCAGGGATAGCTTCCTGAGACTGTTTGTACAAATGACGCATCCAACCTTCTTGTGTGCGTCCTTCAGTGAACTGCGACTCCACGCCCATGCGTTTTGCCAGCTCGGTGGTCATCTCATAAATGGTTTTGCACTCAAAGCGAGGTTTAATGACCTGATCAGCAAAAATCACATACGACATGTTGCCGCATGACGCATCGAGACAAAAATCCATTTGCTCAGAAGCGGTACAGTCCGGCAGCAGAATATCGGCATATTTGGCTGATGAAGTCATGTGGTTATCAATCACCACAATCATCTCGCATTTTTTGTCATCCTGGAGGATGTCATGGGTACGGTTGATTTCTGAATGCTGGTTAATCAGACAGTTACTGGCGTAGTTCCAGACCATTTTGATTGGAACATCCAGTTTTTCTTTCCCACGCACGCCATCTCGGGTCGCCGTCATTTCTGGACCACGCTCGATAGCATCAGTCCACAGGAACATCGAGATGCTGGTTTGTACCGGGTTTTCCAACGTCGGCATACGAACAAACGGCAAGTCGTAAGATCCTTCGCGCGCGCCGCTGTTGCCACCGTTTATGCCAACGTTACCTGTCAGAATTGACAGCATGGCGATGGCACGAGAAACCAGTTCACCGTTTGAGTGGCGCTGTGGTCCCCAGCCCTGGCTAATAAATGCCGGTTTGGCCGTCGCAATTTCACGTGCCAGTTGTGTGATGCGCTCGGCAGGAATACCGGTGATTTTGGAAGCCCATTGTGGAGTTTTCGCCACGCCGTCTGCCCCCGTACCGAGAATATAGGCCTTGTAATGGCCGTTCGCTGGAGCAGTTTTGGGGAGCGTTTTTTCGTCGTAACCAACGCAGTATTTATCGAGGAAAGGCTGATCAACCAAATTTTCAGTAATCATGACCCATGCCAGTGCGGAGATCAGTGCAGTATCAGTACCTGGACGAATAGGGATCCATTCATCTTCACGCCCTGCACCGGTATCGGTATAACGCGGATCGATGATAATCATGCGCGCATTGGATTTCTCACGCGCTTGTTCGAGGTAATAAGTCACCCCGCCGCCACTCATCCGCGTTTCGCCGGGGTTATTACCAAACAGAACCACTAACTTACTGTTTTCAATGTCTGAAGGACTATTACCATCAGCCCAGCCACCGTAGGTGTAGTTCAGGCCAGCGGCAATTTGCGCGGTTGAATAGTCGCCATAATGGTTCAGATAACCGCCGCAGCAGTTCATCAAACGGGCGATTAAGGTTGATCCTGGTGGCCAGGAGCGAGTCAGTGTGCCGCCCAGCGTACCGGTACCATAATTCAAATAAATAGCTTCATTGCCGTACTCTTTGATGATGCCTTTCATGCTGTTGGCGATGGTGTCAAAAGCTTCGTTCCAGCTAATTTGCTCGAATTTCCCTTCACCACGCGCACCGACACGTTTCATCGGGTACTTCAGTCGGTCAGCATTGTAAACGCGGCGACGCATTGAACGACCACGCAAACAAGCACGAACCTGATGTAGGCCGTCATAATTATCATCGCCGGTATTATCAGTCTCAACGTATTTGATTTCGCCATCCACCACATGCATACGTAGTGGGCAACGACTACCGCAGTTAACCGTACAAGCGCTCCAAATGATTTTTTCTGCCGCCGTTACGGTGTTATCGGGGGTTTGCGCGAAAGCCATTCGGGCAAAGGGTAAGGAAAAGGCACTACTTGCAGCAGCTAAGCCACCGATTGCGGTAGTTTTGACCAGCTTACGACGGCTGACCTCTGCCGCGAGGATCGCGTTAGGGGTTTTCTCAGTCATAATGACCTACTTATTTTGCTCACAGTTAAAAAAAACTGGCAGCGGTAAAGCAGACATTGAACGGCCTGCTGCTCCATTGCACAGCCAAAAAGAGAAAGGAGTGTCGAGAAAATTAGAGTTATGCAGATTGGTTTTGCCGCGTCACATCATGTAAACCATGGCAACCAAATGATAAATGACTTTAATGAATATTTATAAATATCATCACTCGCTTTCTTCGGGCAATAATACTTATTAATAGGTATTTGTTATTGTTTGGAGTCAATAAAGGCGGATTATCCGCATATTTTCGGATTTTTTAAGACATAAAAAAAGCGCCCTAAGGCGCTTATTAAGAATGTTTTGACATCAATACATTAGCCGATGTACTCAAGCCCTTTCATGTACGGACGCAACACTTCAGGCACTTCAATACGGCCATCTGCCTGTTGGTAGTTTTCCAGTACAGCAACCAGAGTACGACCCACAGCCAAACCAGAACCGTTCAGTGTATGCACCAGACGGGTTTTCTTATCTGCTTTGCTGCGGCAACGAGCCTGCATGCGACGCGCCTGGAAATCCCCACAGTTGGAGCAAGAAGAGATTTCACGATAGGTGTCCTGCGCGGGCAGCCACACTTCCAGGTCGTAGGTTTTCATCGCGCCAAAGCCTATATCACCAGAGCAAAGCAGCACTTTACGGTACGGCAGATTCAACAGTTGCAGCACTTTCTCTGCATGACCAGTCAACTCTTCCAACGCATCCATGGAATCTTCTGGGCGCACGATCTGAACCATTTCGACTTTGTCGAACTGGTGCATACGAATCAAACCACGCGTATCACGGCCATAAGAACCGGCTTCAGAACGGAAGCATGGGGTATGAGCAGTCATTTTCAGTGGCAAAGATTCGTCATCGAGAATTTCGTCACGCACCAGGTTAGTCAACGGCACTTCCGCCGTTGGAATCAACGCGTAGTTGCTGGCACCTGCTTCTTCTTCCAGTGGACGAGTATGGAACAGATCGCCTGCAAATTTAGGCAGTTGGCCAGTACCGTACAGCGTGTCATGGTTCACCAGATACGGAACATAGTTTTCAATGTAACCATGTTGTTCGGTGTGCAAATCGAGCATGAACTGGCTCAGCGCACGATGCATACGAGCAATCTGCCCTTGCATCACAACGAAGCGAGAACCGGTCAGTTTAACCGCAGAGGCAAAATCCAGGCCTTTAGCCATTTCACCCAGCGTAACGTGGTCACGCACTTCAAAATCAAATTTACGTGGCTCACCCCAGCGGCTGATTTCAACGTTTTCGCTGTCGTCTTTACCCATCGGCACACAATCGTCCGGGATGTTAGGCAGCGTCAACGCGATATCGCGGATTTCTGCCAGTAAGACATCAAGCTCATTTTTCGCTGCATCCAGCTCTTCACCCAACTGGTTGACTTGCAAACGCAACGGCTCAATATCTTCCCCGCGCGCTTTCGCCTGGCCAATGGATTTCGATCGCGAGTTACGTTCAGCCTGCAGATTTTCAGTGTTGACCTGCAATACTTTACGACGCTCTTCTAAAGAGCGCAGCGTTTCTACATCCAGCTTAAAGCCTCGGCGTGCCAGTTTTTCAGCGACTGCGTCTGGCTCTGTACGCAGCAGATTGGGATCGAGCATGCTTATCCTGTGCTTATCGAATTAATGGAGGGGTGCGGTTACAGCCTGCAACCGCATTGATATTCTTGCTAACCTTACCGCAACGCCTGCATTAGCGGTAGCGTTTTGTCGGGCTATTTTGATCCTGTTCAGCAAGCCAGGCGAGCTTTTCACCAATCTTGCCCTCAAGACCTCTGTTTGTCGGCTGATAATAGCGTGTTTGTGCCATTTCCTGCGGGAAGTAGACCTCACCAGATGCGTAGGCATTGGGTTCGTCATGAGCATATCGATACTCCTGACCATATCCCATTTCTTTCATCAGTTTAGTTGGCGCATTACGAAGATGAACCGGAACGTCGTAATCCGGGCGTTCACGTGCATCGGCCATTGCCGCTTTGAATGCCGTGTAGACCGCATTACTTTTTGGGGCACATGCGAGATAAACGATAGCCTGTGCAATCGCGCGCTCGCCTTCTGCCGGGCCTACGCGGGTAAAACAATCCCACGCAGAAATAGCGACCTGCATGCCACGCGGATCGGCATTACCGACATCTTCGGAGGCAATAGCCAGCAAACGGCGTGCAACATACAGCGGATCGCCGCCCGCGGTAATAATGCGTGCATACCAATACAGTGCAGCGTCAGGTGATGAACCGCGCACTGACTTATGCAATGCAGAAATTAAATCGTAGAAACGGTCACCTTTGTTATCAAAGCGCGCGCTGCGTTCCCCTGCAATTTCTGTCAAAAGCGCAATTTGTAGAACACGGTTGCCACTCGCATCGGTTTCAGCCATATCCGCCATCATTTCGAGCGTATTCAACGCGCGACGGGCATCACCGTTTACCAGTTCTGCAATTGCAAGACGAGTCTCATCCGGCAGAACAATATTTTGCCCACCATAACCGCGTGCAGCATCGTTCATCGCCTGGTCGAGTACTTTTTCAATATCTTCCGTGGTGAGCGATTTGAGCAAATAAACGCGCGCACGTGACAATAGCGCTGAATTCAGCTCGAACGAGGGGTTTTCAGTGGTGGCACCAATAAACGTGATGGTGCCATCTTCAATGTGCGGCAAAAAAGCGTCTTGTTGGCTTTTGTTGAAGCGATGGACTTCATCGACAAACAGGATAGTGCGGCGCCCCGCGTTGCGGTTCTGTCGCGCGCGCTCTATGGCTTCGCGGATTTCTTTCACCCCGGAAGTCACAGCTGAAATACGTTCAACATCTGCGTCAGCATAGTGAGCAATCACTTCTGCAAGCGTGGTTTTACCCGTACCCGGCGGCCCCCATAAAATCATCGAATGGAGATGTCCCGCTTCGATAGCTTTTGGAAGCGGTTTGCCAGAGGCGAGCAGATGTTGTTGACCGATGTATTGTGCGAGGTTCTCCGGCCGCATACGCGCGGCCAGAGGCTGGAAGGTATTCTCAGAAAAATCGAGCGACAGGTTGCTCACTCATACCTCTACTTACGTTGATCGTCCACCGTCACGCCTTTAGGCGGGGTAAACGTAAACTTGCTCATATCCACTGCGCCATTTTGCTGAGTTTTCAGCGCATAGCTGCTGCGTTGATCATCTTGCTCAATGGCACTGAACTGGTGGATAGTCCCGTCGCGCCCAACATTTATGGTGAACTGCTTGAGATTGCCGGCGCTGGTTTTTGGCGTCAGCATGAAATCATCACCACTTTGCTTGATGTTGTACTGCTGCCAGTCGCTGCTTTGGTTACGTGCAATCAACATAAACGGCGTATTACCGGTCGCATCTTTCAACCAGGTCGCACTGACTTGCTCAACAAACGGGTTATAGAACCACAGTGTTTTACCATCTGAAACCAGAATGCTTTCATCGGGCTGAGTCATATGCCAGTTGAACAGATTAGGACGCTTAACCCACAAATCACCCTGACCTTCCTGGACTGCTGCACCACTGCCGTCGGTCACTTTTTGGGTGAAGCTGGCGTGGAAACTGCTGACTTTATCCAGACGCATTTTCAGGTCACCTGCGGCATCAGCCCAGACAGATGTAGCTGTTAGAGCAGTCAACAAAGCACAAGTAATAGCGATTTTTTTCATTATGATCCCTTAAAATTCATGCACCACAAAGCGACTGCACTGTGGCATTTCTGCTGCCCACTCTAGTTGAGAGATATTCAGGTGCAACAGAAGAAAAAACTGATTTTCCGGTAATTTACCCTTCTTTGCACAAGCGCCGCAACAACGACACTTGTGCTCAGGGTTACTCAAATGGCGGTGGAGCAAGTACTTCGCGGTTACCGTTATGACCTTGCGGGCTCACGATTCCCTGAGCTTCCATCTGCTCAACGATTCGAGCGGCACGGTTATAACCGATACGGAACTGACGCTGAACACCAGAAATAGACGCTTTACGTTTTTCGACCACAAAAGCAACAGCCTGGTCAAACAACGGATCGAGCTCTTCATCACCGTCAAGACCGCCACCCGCGCCACCTTCACTTTCGTTATCTGAAGTAATACCGGTGATATATTGTGGGCGACCACGTGCCTTCCAGTCCTGAACGACTGCATGCACTTCCTGATCTCGGACAAACGCGCCATGCACACGCACTGGCAATGTAGAGTTTGGCCCGGAATAAAGCATATCCCCCATTCCCAGCAGTGACTCAGCACCGGCCTGGTCAAGAATGGTACGGGAGTCAATTTTGCTCGACACCGTAAACGCCACACGCGTCGGGATGTTGGCTTTAATCAGGCCGGTAATCACATCAACCGACGGGCGCTGGGTCGCCAGCACAAGGTGAATACCCGCCGCACGAGCTTTCTGAGCCAGACGAGCAATCAACTCTTCGACTTTCTTGCCTACCGTCATCATCAGGTCAGCAAATTCATCCACCAGAACGACGATATACGGCAGTTTTTCAAGCATTGGATGGGCAACTTCCATGCTATCGCCCGGCTTCCAGAATGGGTCTGGAATTGGACGGCCCATGCGCTCGGCTTCCAGCACGCGTTCGTTGTAACCTGCCAGATTTCGCACGCCCAACGCTGACATCAGTTTGTAGCGGCGTTCCATTTCATTAACGCTCCAACGCAATGCATTAGCGGCGTCTTTCATATCTGTAACGACTTCAGTCAACAGATGTGGAATACCTTCATAAACTGAGAGCTCAAGCATTTTCGGGTCGATCATGATAAAGCGGACTTCTTCAGGCGTCGCTTTATACAACATGCTGAGGATCATGGCGTTTACGCCAACAGATTTACCGGAACCCGTGGTACCGGCAACCAGCAAGTGTGGCATCTTCGCCAGATCGGCAATAACTGGCTCACCACCGATATCTTTACCCAGCACCACGGTTAACGGTGAAGCACTTTCACGGAACTTGGCGCAATCCAGCACTTCGCGCAGGTAAACGGTCTGGCGTTTCTTGTTCGGTAACTCCAGACCAACATAAGGTTTACCCGGAATAACCTCAACTACACGCACCGCGACGGTTGACAGTGAACGCGCCAGATCTCGAGACAAATTGGAAATACGGGCGGCTTTTACACCAGGTGCTAAATCAAGCTCAAAGCGTGTGATGACGGGACCTGGAGAGTAATCCACAACATCGGCTTTAATCCGGTAATCCGCAAGACGAGCTTCCACCAGACGCGCCATTTGCTCGAGTGCAAAGGTATCCACTGGTTCAACTTCTGCTGGCGGAGATGTCAACAAGTCCAGAGATGGTAAAGGTGTGGTAGGACGCTGCAACGGACGATCATCACCATTTCTCATTAAGAAAGGATGGATCAAGCTTTCATGTACCGATGGTGCGGCAACCGGTGCGGGTTGTTGCTGTTGTTGCTGTGGCGCACTTTGCGGTTGCACAGCCTGCCAGCTTTGCTGAGGCTGAGTACGAACAGGTTCTTCAACCGGGCTCGGCGTAAACAATGGCTCGCTTGGCCCATCGTTGACTAACGTTTTCATTGGTGAGAAATCAAAATCATCCAGTGAGAACGGCACATTATTCGGCTCTTGCTGCTGGGATTGCTGCTGTGTAGCTGAATAGCGTTGCTGCTGTTGCGCCGCAAACTGACGTGCTAACTCAGCCTGCTCGGCTTCATCCTCATCTTGCTGCAAAGAGTCGTCTTCATGCTCTTCACCGTAACGCTGGTGTTGTTGAGCGGCGAACTGGCGAGCAAGTTCATGCTGCTGAAGTTCTTCGGCTTCGTCAGCATAGTCATCTTCGATGTCCATGCCATTCTGACGACGAGCTTCCTCTTCAGCCATTCGCTGTGAAGGCAACTTAATTCCGTATGACGCAAGCTCACGGCGAGTAGGAACACGCACACGATTTGGCCGAGGTAATTGCGGGCCAATACCTTCTTTGGTTTGTGGACGAGGCGCGTCACTGGCGATGCTAAATACCGGGCTGAAGGCCGCAGCGACGCCGACCACTTTTGCCACATCCTTTACATCCTGTGGAACAGAAGCACCAGGGGTTGGCACCGCGGGTGACGTATCGAAGCCACCTTGCGGAATTGTCGGAGTACTGCTTTGAGGCATTTGAACAGGCGTTGTCTGCGCAAACGCAGGGTTTTGATCATAACCATATGGGTCAGGCTTAGGTTCATTAACTGGCTGATACCAGGCAGCCAGTTGTTCACGCTCACGCGCGCGTCGCTCTTCGATTTCTTCAAAATGGTAAAGCGGCGGGCGGGCTGCCGGTTTTATTTCTTCAACAGGCTCTGGCTGGGTGACAGGCTCTACCGAAGATGGTTCAAAATAAGCAGGTTCCGCATGCGGAGGTTCAACAGCAGGTGGCTCACTAACAGGTTCTGCCCAATGACTGGCTTCCTGTTGCGGAACGTACTGGTCCGCAGCGTACGGCGAAGTGTAATTCTCTGGTGCAGGCGCAATCACCGGTTCTGGTGTCACTGTGGTTGGAGCAGGCTCCCAGGCTATTGCAGGCGAAAACTCAACTTCTGGAGCCGGGGCCGTAACCGGTGGCACGGTTGCCGTTGGCATAACTGGAGCCGCATATGCCGTATTAGCCATCGCCGCGGCGGCTGTAGCAGCCACAGGCGCAACAATTGACTGGCCGTGTAGAAGCGGATCGTACTCTTCGCTTTCCGGCAGTGTGGCTTTGTTACCAGAAAACAGGACGTCATCTTCCGGAAGCGTCGCTTTGTTATTTGAGAACAAAACGTCATCGTCAGCGTCGTCCATACGCTTACCAGAAAACAGCGCAGAATCTGTTTTACGTGCGTTTGGATTGGCAAATTTTTCAGAGATACGCTGTTTACGGGCTAATGCGCCACGCAAAATACGCGCACGACGAGACTCACGCTTTTCAACATCTGGCGCATGCTCTTCGTCGTGTTTTTCATCTTCATAGTCGTAGTCATCATCCTGCCAGGTGTTATCCCGACGAGTACGATTACTGGCAAAAGTGAGCACGCTCAGGGTCGCGCTACCAATTTTTTCAGCAATGCTGACCCAGGACCAACCGGTAAACAGCGTTAACCCTGCCGCCCATACACACAACAACGCAATAGTGCCGCCGCTGCTGTTGAGAAGGGGCATCATTGCAGTGCTGAGCAAACTGCCGATAACCCCGCCCGAGGCGAAATACCAGATGTCATCTGCGTTAATTGCCGCAAGGCCGCAAGCGGTGAGCACCATCGCCAGTACACCAATCAGGCGCATAGAAACGGCGAAATAATCGATGAACTCTTCGCTATCTCTGTTGCGGAAAGTGAACCAACACGCACCGATAATGATGACCGGAATGGTGTAGGCCATTACGCCAAAGATGAACAGCAAAGTGTCAGCCATCCACGCCCCCGGCATTCCACCTAAATTATGAATAGGTTCGTGCCATGCGGTTTGTGACCAACTAGGATCGGAAGGATTGAAACTAAGCAACGCCGCCATCAAATAGACGGCAAAAATGGCAACAAGGAGCAGTAACGCCTCTAATGCCCGACGCCCGCTGCTGAGTTTCCTCAATGTAACTTCTTTTTCTTCGGTGTATTCCTGGCTCAAGTAAGACTCTCCAGGTCCTTAATAAATATGGAGAGCAACAGTGCCGGGCATTCCCGGCACTGTTGCTGTATGAATTACCAGGAGTGTAACCAAAATACGCAGATTTTGCACCTGGCCCGTGTTAACGGGTCTTAATAACCAGACGATTACTCTGTTTGACCTCTTCCATGACTACATAGGTACGGGTATCGTTCACACCTGGCAGTCGTAACAAGGTTTCGCCTAGTAATTTGCGGTACGCAGACATATCCGGTACACGGGTTTTCAACAGATAGTCAAAATCACCGGATACCAAATGACACTCTTGAATTTCTTCAAGTTTTTGAACTGCGGCATTAAATTGCTCAAACACATCCGGGGCGCCACGATTCAGAGTAATCTCAACAAAAACCAGAAGTGATGCATCCAGATAATGCGGGTTCAGCAGAGCGGTATAGCCCTGGATGAAACCCTGTCGTTCCAGACGACGCACGCGCTCAAGGCACGGAGTCGGTGAAAGCCCTACTCGTTTAGAAAGCTCGACGTTAGAAATACGCCCATCCTTCTGTAGTTCATTAAGGATGTTACGATCGATGCGGTCGAGATCTTTGCCAGGGCGCTTCTTGCTATCTACCATTATTATAGTCTCTCTGTGTTCCTTCCTTCACCTGCCATAACCCTGGTAACGTCACTGTTCCGGGAGTACGTGAGAAGACCGGTGCCCAACGGCTGCTAGCGACATCACTCATGGCGTCTGTCCACGCCATGAGTAGATTTCAATAACCCGGTAAATTTGCATCAGGTATGCGTGAATATTTCAAAACGCCACACCAAATGTTTTTCTTCCTCGAATGTTTTCGCAAATGCTTAGCGGATTGTCAAAGCAAAACATCTAAAATTAGTGGAACGTGCCATATATCTGGGCTACTTGACGATTATTCATCACTTTAGCAACCTGAGTATTTAGCCTGTTTAGGTGGATTTTTATGCGCTTTCGCGATATTCACCGCGGCTGATTGAACACAGCTATTGCACATATAGTTAACATAATCGCCAACACCAACCGTTCACCCTTTTTTTAACCCGCCAAATTCCCTACAATCCCTCGATTGTCTGCCAACGAACAATGAGGATCTCATGGGCACCGCTAAACACAGTAAATTGCTAATTCTTGGCTCCGGCCCTGCGGGCTACACCGCAGCAGTCTACGCGGCTCGCGCCAACCTCAAGCCCGTTTTGATTACCGGGATGGAAAAAGGTGGTCAGTTGACCACGACCACCGAAGTTGAGAACTGGCCGGGTGATCCTAACGACCTGACAGGCCCTGCGTTAATGGAGCGCATGCACGAACACGCAACCAAGTTCGAAACAGAGATCCTGTTCGACCACATCTCTAAAGTGGATCTGCAAAACCGTCCATTCCGTCTGACGGGTGACAGCGGCGAATATACTTGCGATGCGTTGATCATCGCGACCGGAGCTTCTGCCCGATACCTGGGTCTGCCTTCTGAGGAAGCGTTTAAAGGTCGTGGCGTTTCAGCCTGCGCAACGTGTGATGGCTTCTTCTATCGCAATCAAAAAGTTGCGGTAATTGGTGGCGGTAACACCGCTGTTGAAGAAGCGCTTTATCTGGCAAATATTGCCTCAGAAGTGCATCTGATTCACCGCCGTGACAGCTTCCGAGCCGAAAAAATCCTCATCAACCGTCTGATGGAAAAGGTGAAGAACGGCAACATCGTGCTGCACACCAACCGGACTTTAGATGAAGTTACTGGTGATCAAATGGGTGTCAGTGGTCTGCGTCTGCGTGACGTTCACAACACCGATACCACTGAAGAGTTAGAAGTTGCAGGTTTGTTCGTGGCGATCGGACATAGTCCAAATACGTCAATCTTTGCCGATCAGCTCGAACTGGAAAATGGCTACATCAAAGTGCAGTCTGGTATTCACGGTAATGCCACACAAACCAGCATTCCTGGTGTGTTCGCGGCAGGCGACGTAATGGACCATATCTACCGTCAGGCGATTACCTCTGCGGGCACCGGTTGTATGGCTGCACTGGATGCCGAACGCTACCTGGACGGACTTGCCGAACAGAATAAGTAACTCTCCCCGCCTTAACCGGCAGTTTGAAGATACGTAAAGGCGACTGAATAGGTCGCCTTTCTTTCGCCTGCGTTGTAACATTGCCCGCAAATTTTGCCTGATAATTAATTAGCTACCTGCACTGGCATCCATGAATAAAACCCGTCAACAAGAACTTAGCCGCTGGCTAAAAAAACAAAGCATTATCTCTCGCCGCTGGTTGGGGCTTTCCCGTTTTTTAGGGCTGGTCAGTGGGTTATTGATTGTTGCTCAAGCCTGGCTGCTTGCCCGGATGCTGCAACACATGATCATGGAAAACATTCCCCGGGAAGCTCTGCTGTTGCTTTTCGTTATCCTGATACTGATTTTTGTATTGCGCGCCTGGGTCGTGTGGCTACGTGAAAAAGTCGGTTTTTACGCTGGGTTGCACATTCGTCAGGAGATTCGCCGGCAAGTACTCGATCGCGTCCATCAAGCAGGGCCAGCCTGGATCCACGGGAAACCGGTCGGCAGTTGGGCAACCCTGGTGCTGGAACAAATCGAAGATATGCACGATTACTACGCACGTTATCTGCCGCAAATGTCGCTTGCGGTCATGGTACCCGTGTTGATTTTAATCGCCATTTTCCCATCTAACTGGGTTGCAGCCCTGATTCTGCTTTGCACCGCACCGCTGATCCCGTTGTTCATGGCGATGGTAGGTATGGGTGCCGCAGATGCTAACCGTCGTAACTTCCAGGCGCTTGCGAGGCTGAGCGGGCATTTTCTTGACCGCCTGCGTGGTATGGAAACCTTGCGTTTGTTTAACCGTGGCAATGCCGAAACGGAAAATATCCGCGCGGCATCTCAGGACTTCCGTCAGCGCACGATGGAAGTATTACGCCTGGCATTTCTGTCTTCTGGCGTGCTGGAATTTTTCGCTTCTCTGTCCATCGCACTAGTCGCGGTTTACTTCGGCTTTTCGTATCTCGGCGAACTGAACTTTGGTCATTACAGTACTGGCGTAACGTTATTTGCCGGTTTCCTGGCGTTGATTTTAGCCCCGGAGTTTTTCCAACCGCTACGCGATCTGGGCACTTTTTATCATGCTAAAGCACAAGCGGTGGGAGCGGCCGACAGCCTGATGACCTTCCTTGATGCGCCATTGCAGCAACGCAAACAAGGCACAGCAAAATTCAATAATAACGAGCCAATCAGCATTGAAGCTCGTGATTTGGTCATTCTATCAACTGAAGATAAAACTCTCGCAGGTCCACTGAATTTCACCCTTTCTGCCGGACAACGGGTGGTGCTGGTCGGGCAAAGTGGTGCAGGTAAAAGTTCACTGCTCAACGTGTTGTCTGGCTTTTTGCCCTATCAAGGCCAATTGCTGATTAATGGTGTAGATCTTTCGGCCCTTGACCAGAAATGGTGGCGTGAACAACTCAGTTGGGTTGGACAAAACCCGCAGCTTCCGGCTCCTACTATCCGCGAAAATGTGCTGTTAGCGGCACCCAGCGCCAGTGCTGAGCAGCTAACTGCTGCCCTGGACAAAGCCTCTGTCAGTGAGTTCCTCCCGTTGCTACCACAAGGGGTTGATACACCGCTGGGTGAAGCAGCTGCGCGTTTGTCTGTTGGGCAAGCCCAGCGGGTCGCCGTCGCGCGCGCATTGCTGATGCCATGTGGATTGCTGTTGCTGGATGAACCGGCTGCAAGTCTGGACGCCCACAGTGAGCAGCGTGTGATGGACGCGTTAAGTAGCGCTTCCCGTCAGCAAACCACATTGATGGTGACTCACCAGTTGGATTACATCAACGACTGGGACGAGGTTTGGGTGATGCGCGAAGGTCGTATCGTACAACAAGGGGATTTCGCCACGCTTGCCGCGCAGGAAGGCCCGTTTGCGACGTTACTGGCTCATCGCCAGGAGGAAATCTAATGCGAGCTTTACTCCCCTATTTAGCGCTGTACGGCCGTCATAAATGGCTACTGATGCTTGGCGTGGTGTTAGCGATTGTCACCCTACTGGCCAGCATTGGGCTGCTGACTTTGTCAGGCTGGTTCCTCTCGGCCTCGGCGGTTGTCGGTGTCGCGGGGATTTATAGTTTTAACTATATGCTACCTGCAGCAGGCGTTCGGGGCGGTGCAATTACCCGTACTGCGGGGCGTTATTTTGAGCGTCTTGTCAGCCATGATGCGACATTCCGCGTACTTCAACATTTGCGTGTTTCCACATTTAGCAAACTGCTCCCACTCTCCCCTGCTGGGCTGGCGCGTTTTCGCCAGGGTGAATTACTCAATCGCTTAGTTGCAGACGTCGATACCCTGGATCACCTTTACCTGCGTGTGATTTCACCAATGGTCGGTGCGTTTGTGGTGATCGTAGTGGTGACCTTTGGTTTGAGCTGGCTGGACGTACAATTAGCCCTCACCTTAGGCGCGATTTTACTGGCAACCTTAGTTTTGCTTCCGCCAATATTTTATTACGCAGGGAAAGCCACCGGCGAGGCGATTACCGCGCAACGCGGGCAATATCGCCAGCAACTCACCGCCTGGTTACAAGGCCATGCTGAACTAACCATTTTTGGTGCCTCCCAACGTTATCGTGAGCAACTGGATAAAACGGAGGATCACTGGCAAGAAGGGCAACGCCGCCAGGCCGAGCTTACAGCACTGTCACAAGCCATCATGCTGCTAATCAGCGGTATCGCCGTCATCTTGATGCTGTGGATGGCAGCCGAGGGCGTGGGTGGAAATACCACACCAGGCGCACTTATCGCGCTGTTTGTGTTCTGCGCGCTGGCTGCATTCGAAGCGCTGGCACCGGTCACCGGAGCTTTTCAGCATCTTGGCCAGGTTATCGCCTCCGCACTGCGCGTGACTGAAATTACCAGTCAAAAACCCGAAGTGATTTTTACCGAACAACCTCATGCAATTCCTGAGCGCGTGGCTCTGGAGATTAACAATCTGAGTTTTGCCTGGCCCGAACAGTCTCAAATGGCACTTCGGGGTATCTCGCTCAAGGTTGAGGCAGGCCAACACATAGCTATTTTGGGGCGTACCGGTTGCGGTAAATCGACACTGCTGCAATTGCTGACGCGCGCCTGGGAATGTCAGCAAGGCGAGATCCGCCTGAATGGTGAAGCGCTGAGCCAGTTTGATGAAACGGCATTACGCGCGTCCACCAGTGTCGTATCGCAACGCGTTCATTTGTTTAGTGCCACACTGCGCGACAACTTGCTGCTTGCTGCACCACAGGCCAGCGATGAAGATTTAAGTCGAGTCCTGACTTGCGTTGGCCTTGAGAAGTTACTGGACGATGCAGGCCTCAATAGCTGGCTGGGTGAAGGCGGTCGCCAGCTTTCGGGTGGCGAATTGCGCCGCTTAGCCATTGCGCGTGCTTTACTGCACGATGCCCCGCTGTTCTTACTTGACGAACCAACCGAGGGTTTAGATGCGGAAACTGAGCGCCAGGTTCTTGATTTGCTGGCTGAAGTCACCAAAGATAAAACAGTATTGATGGTCACCCATCGCCTGCGTGGATTGGCAGATTTCGACAGTGTAATTGTGATGGACAACGGGCAAATTATTGAGCAAGGTACTCACGCCGAATTAATGGCGAGCGGTGGACGTTATTATCATTTCCACCAGCGTTTGTAGACCCGGTAGTTAGTCTATTATCAATAATTATTGCTCCCTGGAGTTTGGACGTCATGCGCCTTATTCAGCTTTCCCGTGACTCAATCGCCTTCCCCTCACCGGAAGGCGCGTTGCGTGAACCTAATGGGTTACTGGCGCTCGGGGGCGATTTAAGCCCGGCTCGTTTGTTGATGGCTTATCAGCGCGGCATCTTTCCGTGGTTCTCGCCTGGCGACCCTATTTTATGGTGGTCGCCCGATCCACGTGCGGTGCTTTTTCCTGAGCAATTTCATCTCAGCCGCAGCATGAAGCGATTCCACAGAAACTCCCCATACCGCGTCACGCTTAACCATGCTTTCGAACGCGTGATTAGCGAATGTGCCGACGACCGCGATGAAGGCACCTGGATAACTCCTGATATCATTGACGCCTATAAACGGCTGCATGAGTTGGGGCATGCGCATTCGGTTGAAGTTTGGGAAGATAATGAGCTAGTCGGTGGCATGTACGGCGTGGCACAAGGTGCGCTGTTCTGTGGCGAATCCATGTTTAGCCGTCGGGAAAATGCCTCAAAAACGGCTCTGCTGGTATTCTGCCAGCACTTTATGAGTTATGGCGGCAAGCTTATTGATTGCCAGGTGCTTAATGCTCATACCGCATCGCTTGGGGCGATAGAAATTCCTCGCCGCGAATATCTGGAGCAGCTGTCCATATTTCGCCCACATCAGCTTGCATCTTATTGCTGGGTACCACAAATCCTGTCGTAACGATAATGTTTACGGCACATTACTGTTAAGAGTGTTATAATTAGCCCCGCAGAGTGAGCTCTGCTCATTACCCCGCCGCCGTATGGGATTAGCTTTAACAGGGACAGCCCATCGTTTATCTCTTCGCAGCCCTCATCGTAAGCGCCTATAGTGCAGCTTTTGAGTGGGTTTTGGGTAATGCGCAAATTGCACTTTCGCTGGTGATTTCACCAACAATTCTTTACATGATACGTGAACTTGGGCATTATCTTGCCGGTTCAAAACTATGGTAGTGATACCCTCGAGGATTAGATGGCCAAAGAAGACAATATTGAAATGCAGGGTACCGTTCTTGATACGTTACCTAACACCATGTTCCGCGTTGAGCTGGAAAACGGGCACGTGGTAACCGCTCATATCTCCGGTAAAATGCGTAAAAACTATATCCGCATCCTGACGGGTGACAAAGTCACTGTAGAGCTGACCCCGTACGACCTGAGCAAAGGCCGCATTGTCTTCCGTAGTCGCTGATAGTTTTATTTAGCGCTGCGGAAACAACGGGCGGCGTAAAAAATTAGTTTTAGAAATTCAATAATAGAAAGGCCAGGTGATTAACCTGGCCTTTTTTTATATCTGCGTACTTTGGATTAATGAGCCGTTTCCGGTTTATGTTTCTGCGCACCATGGAAATTATAAATCAGTTTCTGATTCTCTTTATCCAGAGCTACCGTCACTTGCCCACCATCCACCAGGGAACCAAACAACAGTTCGTTCGCCAGCGGTTTCTTCAGATTGTCCTGAATAACACGCGTCATTGGACGTGCGCCCATTGCGCGGTCATAGCCTTTTTCTGCCAGCCAATCACGGGCTTCCTGGCTCACTTCCAGCGACACACCTTTCTGATCCAACTGCACCTGAAGCTCAACAATAAACTTGTCGACTACCTGGTGAATCACATCTGTAGACAGATGGTTGAACCAAATAATGTTGTCCAGACGGTTACGGAATTCTGGGGTAAAGATCTTCTTGATCTCTTCCATCGCGTCAGTGCTGTTGTCCTGACGAATCAAGCCAATAGACTTACGCTCAGTTTCACGTACACCGGCGTTAGTGGTCATCACCAGAATCACGTTACGGAAATCCGCTTTACGCCCGTTGTTATCGGTCAGCGTACCGTTATCCATCACCTGCAATAACAGGTTAAAGACATCGGGGTGCGCTTTTTCGATTTCATCGAGCAGCAACACAGAGTGAGGATGTTTAATAACCGCATCCGTCAACAAGCCGCCCTGGTCGAAACCAACGTAACCCGGAGGTGCACCAATCAAACGGCTCACCGTATGGCGTTCCATGTATTCCGACATATCAAAGCGCAGCAATTCGATGCCCAGTGATTTCGCCAGCTGCACGGTGACTTCCGTTTTACCGACACCTGTTGGCCCGGCAAACAGGAATGAACCGACAGGCTTGTGATCGTGCCCCAATCCGGCACGGCTCATTTTGATGGCTTCGGTTAACGCCTCAATGGCTTTATCCTGGCCAAACACCAGCATTTTCAGGCGGTCATCAAGGCTACGCAGCGTATCGCGGTCGCTCGCTGATACGCTTTTCTCAGGGATACGGGCAATACGTGCGACCACGGTTTCAATGTCTGAGACATTGACCGTTTTCTTACGTTTACTCACCGGCATCAGGCGGCTGCGAGCCCCGGCTTCGTCGATAACGTCAATCGCTTTATCGGGAAGATGGCGATCGTTAATATATTTCACCGCCAGTTCCACCGCCGCACGAATCGCTTTCGCGGTATAACGCACGTCGTGGTGCGCTTCGTATTTCGGTTTCAGGCCGTTAATAATCTGCACGGTTTCTTCAACGCTTGGCTCAGTAATATCAATTTTCTGGAAGCGACGCGCCAGAGCACGGTCTTTTTCGAAGATATTGCTGAATTCCTGGTAAGTGGTTGAACCGATAACCCGGATCTTGCCACTCGACAGCAGCGGCTTAATCAAGTTTGCGGCATCAACTTGCCCACCGGACGCGGCACCCGCACCGATAATGGTATGAATTTCATCGATAAACAGGATGCTATTTTGATCCTGTTCGAGCTGTTTTAGCAGCGCTTTGAAACGTTTTTCAAAGTCACCTCGATATTTGGTACCCGCCAGCAGCGAACCGATATCCAGCGAATAAATGGTGCAATCGGCAATCACTTCCGGAACATCGCCCTGCACAATACGCCAGGCAAGACCTTCAGCAATCGCCGTTTTGCCTACGCCTGATTCACCCACTAACAGCGGGTTGTTTTTACGGCGACGGCACAGAACCTGAATGGCGCGCTCTAACTCTTTCTCGCGGCCAATCAGCGGATCGATCCCTCCCACACGTGCAAGCTGGTTGAGATTGGTGGTGAAGTTTTCCATACGTTCCTCCCCGCCTGCTTGCTCTTCATTGACCGGATTATCTGCACCCGGTGCCTGATTAGGTTCGTCTTTACGTGTACCGTGAGAGATAAAGTTCACCACATCAAGGCGGCTGACTTCATGTTTACGCAGCAGATACGCTGCCTGGGATTCCTGTTCGCTGAAAATAGCCACCAGCACGTTTGCGCCAGTGACTTCACTGCGACCAGAAGACTGGACGTGGAACACCGCACGTTGCAGCACACGCTGGAAGCTAAGCGTAGGTTGAGTATCACGCTCTTCTTCACTGGCTGGCAGAACCGGTGTGGTTTGTTCGATGAAGGCCTCGAGTTCCTGTCGTAGCGCCACCAGATCTACGCTACACGCTTCCAGCGCTTCGCGAGCTGACGGGTTGCTGAGCAAAGCCAGCAACAGGTGCTCGACAGTCATAAACTCATGTCGGTGCTCGCGCGCTCTGGCGAAAGCCATATTTAAACTGAGTTCCAGTTCTTGATTGAGCATAGGCACCTCCCCCAAATTTTGCCTTCTTCAGGCTTTTTCTAGCGTACACAGCAGCGGATGCTCATGCTCCCTTGCGTACTGGTTCACTAACGCGACTTTGGTTTCCGCTACTTCTGCAGTAAAAATGCCACAGATAGCTTTACCCTGATAGTGCACAGTGAGCATCAATTGCGTTGCACGTTCTACATCATAAGAAAAGAACTTTTGCAGCACGTCAATAACAAATTCCATCGGCGTGTAGTCATCGTTCATTAACATCACTTTATACATCGACGGTGGCTTTAGCGCTTCGCGCAGTTTGTCACCCACCAGCTGGTCGAAATCCAACCAATCGTTCGTCTTACCCATTGCAAATCGTCATCATGTTAAATCGCCCATTGTCATTAAGGCGAAGCCCATAGGTTGAGTGTAATACGCTTTCAGTGAACGCGAGTCATCGTGTTAAAAAGGCACAGTCACTAACAATAGAGAGTTCTGTCACATTAATCACAATAGCGTTAACTGCTTCAAATTTTTGACTCATTTTCATTCTTACCCCCCCGTGCAACGCTTGACGACATGGTTAAATTATCTACATTGTACAAGCGTGAGGTGGCGAGGTTTTGAACAGCCCGCCCTCACCCCACCGGTTCATTCCATCTCACTTATAAGATTTACGAAGGATGTAGAAGCATGGAGACGGGTACTGTTAAATGGTTCAATAACGCTAAAGGGTTCGGTTTTATCTGCCCAGAAGGCGGCGGCGAAGATATCTTCGCGCATTACTCCACCATTCAGATGGATGGTTACAGAACGCTTAAAGCCGGACAAACTGTCAGGTTTGATGTACATCAGGGGCCAAAAGGCAATCACGCTAGTTTGATTGTGCCTCTGGAACTCGAGGCAGCAGCGGTCGCCTGACCCTTTTGTTTCATTGTGTACATCCCCAGTTCAAAATGCCAGCCCACGAGCTGGCATTTTTATTTCGGGTCTATAACCAATCGTCATATCTCAGATGAAAATTATTCACGCGCCAGCGCATCAATTGGGTTCAATCTCGCCGCATTTCTCGCCGGTAACCAACCAAAAATAATTCCTGTTGCGGTCGAACAAGCAAATGCGGTGAACAACGCCATCGGTGAGAAACCAATTTCCCAGCCCGGCAAAACCAGTTGCAACGTGAAGGCAATCAGCAGAGATAACGAAATCCCCAACGCACCACCCACCAGACACACCAGCACAGCTTCAATCAAAAACTGCTGCAACACATCACTGGCGCGAGCGCCCACTGCCATGCGGATACCAATCTCTTTGGTACGCTCCGTTACCGACACCAGCATGATATTCATCACGCCAATCCCGCCCACCAGCAATGAGATGACCGCCACCAATGTCAGGAACATCTGTAGAGTACGTGTGGTCTTTTCCGCCGTTTTCAACAGGCCATCCATATTGTAGGTGAAGAAATCTTTCTTACCGTGACGTAGCTGCAACAAACGATTGAGCTGCAGCTCGGCTTCGTGGCTGTTATAACCCTCGTTCACCCGCACCGTGATCGAGTTCAGCCAACTTTGCCCCATCACACGACCCGCCATGGTGTTATACGGCAACCAGACACGCAGAATCTTGCTGCTGCCAAACATTGACTGCTTCTCTTGCGCCACGCCGATAACCGTCGCAGGCATATTCCCCACCAGCACGATTTCGCCAACCACTTTGGCTTTATCAGGGAACAACTGCCGTTTGGTATTGCTGTCGAGCACAACCACTTGCGCACGGCCTGTGAGTTGTTCATCGTTGAAGGTATTGCCTTCGCTAAACGTCATGCCGTAGACATTAAAATATTGGCTGCTGACACCATTGACGCTGGCGGCGGCATCAACGTTGCCATAGCGCACGCGTAAATTGCTCGACAACGAAGGCGTGGCTGAACTAACCCACGGTTGCTGGCTGATGGCCGCCAGGTCGTCGTATTTCAGCGCTTGCTGGTATTGCGGGTCGTCATCACCAAAATCTTTGCCGGGATAGACATCAATGGTGTTAGTGCCGATGGAGCGAATATCCTGCAACACCAGCTGTTTAGCCGCATCACCGACAATCACAATCGACACCACTGACGCGATACCAATAATAATCCCCAGCATCGTCAGCAGCGTGCGCATTTTATTCGCCGCCAGCGCCAGCCAGGCCATGGTCAGAGCTTCACGGAAGCTGCTGATGGTCTGCTGAAATGGCGAGTTAACCGGTTGGGTTTTCAGCTCTTTCTGGGCCGCGGGTGGTTGAGAGACCGACGGCGGGTTACTGATAATTTCCCCGTCACGTATTTCAATGACGCGCTGCGCCTGCGCGGCAATCGTCGGGTCGTGCGTCACAATAATAACCGTATGGCCCAGCTCGCGCAGTTGCTTGAGTGTGGCCATCACTTCTTCACCAGAATGGCTATCCAGCGCGCCTGTCGGTTCATCGGCAAGAATCACCTGCCCGCCATTCATCAGCGCGCGAGCGATACTGACACGTTGCTGCTGGCCACCAGAAAGCTGTGACGGCAGATAATCGACGCGATCCGCAAGCCCCAGACGCATCAGCAAAGCGCGCGCCCGTTGTTGACGATAAACTCGCGCCGTTCCGGCATACACAGCCGGGACTTCGACGTTTTGCGTAGCATTCAAATGCGAGAGCAAGTGATAACGCTGGAAGATAAAACCGAAATGTTCACGCCGCAGCGTGGCGAGCGCATCACTATCAAGCAACGCGACATCTTGCCCGGCCACTTTGTAACTGCCGCTGCTGGGTTTATCGAGGCAGCCGAGGATATTCATCAGCGTTGATTTGCCAGAACCCGACGCCCCGACAATCGCCACCATTTCACCCGCTTCAATGGTGATATTAACGCCTTTTAGCACCTCAACTTGTTCGTCACCCGACGGATAGCTACGGCGAATATCACGCAGCTCAAGCAGTGCTGTCATGGGGCGCTCCCGGCGGTGCTTTTGCCAATCACCACTTCTTCGCCTTCAGTCAAACCCGTAGCAACCTGTACCTGGGTGTCATTGCGCATACCGATGGTAATTTCACGATCGCGAGTTTCACCATTACGTAGCACTGACACTTTGTAACGGTTATCCCCTACCGGCTCGCCCAGTGCTGCAAGCGGAATGGTTAGCACCTCTTTCACGCCACCGAGTTGAATATGCACTTGCGCGGTCATTTCCAGGCGCAATACCCCTTGCGGATTCGGGACTTCAAAACGTGCATTATAGAAAATCGCATCGTTCACTTTCACCGGCGTTGGCAGAATATCGATTAACAAACCTTCATAGCGCGTTAGAGGGTCGCCCAGCACGGTGAACCAGGCTTTTTGGCCTGGTTTAAGATGAATCACGTCAGCTTCAGAAACCTGTGCTTTCACCAGCATGGTACCCAGATCGGCAAGCGTCAGAATGTTTGGCGCTTGCTGCGCGGCAATCACTGTCTGGCCTTGTTTGGTGGTGATTTCGGTCACTTCACCCGCCATAGGTGCAACAATCTGCGTGTAATCGAGGTTGGTTTTCGCGGTGTCTAAAGAGGCCTGATTGCGTTTGATTTGCGCGTCAATGGTGCCAATTTGTGCTTGCCTCACTTCAAGATCGGTCACTGCGGTATCGAGATCTTGTTGTGATACGGCCTGAGTTTTGGCCAGTGCTCTCTGGCGATTCAGCGTCACTTGCGCAAGTTTTGCCTGCGCCACAGCCTGCCGCCGCTGCGCACGCAACTCCATTAACGTCGCCTCAACTTCCTTGATCTGGTTTTGTGCCTGTTCGGGATCGATAACCCCCAACAGCTGATCCTTTTTCACTTTATCGCCGATGTTCACCGACAGCGTTTTCAACTGCCCACTGACCTGCGCACCGACATCAACTTTGCGCAATGCATCCAGCTTCCCCGTTGCCAGCACGCTTTGCTGCAACTCGCCTTTGCGCACAATCATCGTCTGATAAACCGGCGTCGGCGCGTTCAGAAACTTCCACAGCCAGACGCCCAACAACAGAACTAACAGGCCCAGAAGCCAATAGCGTTTTTTTATTTTTCCCTTGAATCTCATAGGTATCCTGCAAAAAGACTGGCTAATTAAATGAAGTATCAACAAAAGTTGTAAACCCGTATCGGCCTTACGGTGATTGAACCTACGTTGAATTCACAAATGGTGAAATAACCCCAATGTTTCTCAACCAGGTTTCAATCATGTCATCAATTGCCGAAAACGAATTCCGATCAACAGCTCAACTCAATGGCTGGCGGTTGTTTCTTTCTTTAGCAAAGGGACAATGGACGCCGGGGATTGCGTGGCAGAACCCAGCCTATCGTCGAAAATTCGTCCTGCGTTCACTGACCAGCCCACTTTCTACCGCTCGCTTGTTGAACGATTTATCGCATCAACCTTTGCTGGAAAAATTGCTGGCGGTGCAACCAGGGTTACCTTGTCGTCTTCATCGCCCTTATTTATCGGTGAATTTTAACCGTAAGGCGGCGGCAAGCGCATTGTCTTTCCACTACCGCGTACTGAACGCAGCACTGCCGAAACGCTTGTTACTACAACACTACTCAACTGACGGAGCACGTTTGGCAACAATAACGGGTAAAGATGAGAACTTCTACCATCTTGATTTCCGCGCCGACCCCTTTGTCGATAAAGAAGGTGAAGCCACACTAACACTGACCCGCCACGATGGCGTTGTTTTAGCAGGCTTGACCTTCACCCTATGCTGTCACCAGCAGAAATCGACGCTGTTTATTGGTGGCTTGCAGGGTGCCAAAAGTGATATCCCACATGAATATATCCAGGTCGCGACCAAAGCGTGTCACGGATTATTCCCGAAACGCCTGGTGCTGGAAGCGGCTTGCTTGTTAGCTCGTCATTTAGGGGTGAACCAGATTCTGGCCGTGAGTAACCGCGCACATATCTATCGCTCGTGGCGTTATGCAAAAAAGAAGCAGGGCAAAATCCATGCCGATTACGATAGTTTCTGGGAATCGATGAGCGGCGAATTAACCCCAGAAGGCTACTTTGAGCTGCCACTGGGAGTGGCCCGCAAACCTGTTGAAGAGATTGCCAGCAAAAAGCGCGCAGAGTACCGCCGCCGCTACAGTTTACTAGATGAGATGATGGAGCAAATCGAGCAGCGGCTATGAATTAACCGCCGGGCTAATCAGCCCGGCCACGCGCCAGCCATAACACTCGCGAGAACATTTTTCGCAACAGCGACGGCACGGCATCGACTCCACGCCTCCCCGCTTCCATCGCCACTTCTATCGCTAAGTCGGGCTTGGAAGAGCGATGAATAGCTTTCACAATAACGCGGCGCATATTCATCGGTACGTTTTCGGGGATTTGCGCCACGCGATGGAACACATCGGAAAATCCCTGACGATACATGAAGTGTTCCATGTCCATCGCCGGGAGCGCGGTAAGATGCTCACGTTCCTGGTCACGATCATTTTCCAAAATGCCACGCACCACTGACGCATATTTTTTCCCCGCTTCATCGCCATCCACCAGCACATGCCATTCAATGCCCATGCGCCGTGCAAACTTGATCAATGGACGCAGACCCGACTGTGCAAATTCGATAACTTTCACCCCTTCGGCATCGAAATGGTGCCCGCACTGACGTGCCAGTTCGTTCATCACCCACACCTCCGTTTCCCCTTCAACCAACAGCCAGCAGCGGGCAAACAATGAAGAAGCGCGATTAAAGCGGATATGAAAGGCAATACGACGGCTGTCTTCTGCATTCATGCCGCCAGGGCCGAGCCTCCAGGCCGCAACCCTTGACGATTCACGCACCAGGCGGCAAACGTTCTCGACAGGCGTGAGCGATAGCAATTCGCCCGAATTGGTAGTGGTGATTTTTTGCAGCGGCAGCAGATTGAGCAAATGCCAGGCCACCGACAACATAATCGGGTGCAGTCGGGTTTCAGGATCTTCCACCAGCAGCAATGGCCGCGCGTCTTTATCCAGAACCACGTTGCCTTTAGCCTGCAGCAAGGTTGAAAACATCCCCAGTAAAATCATTCGATGAGTGCGGCTGTTGGGTTTGTCGATCATGCGGTTGATGATGTCCAGATAACGCCAGCTGCGTTGTTCATCGTGCGAGCGGCGACGTAACAAGCGTTGATGCGCGGTAGCACCTTGCTCCGCAAAATAGTGCTCAAGCAATTGCACCATCGCCGACAAACCTTGCCGCAGCTGCGCATCGGTAAGATTTTGTGGACTCGAAACCAGTTCACGCGCCAGAAAATCAAGCTGGCGGGCGGTCATTTCGGTGTCTGGCATGGCGGGAATGCTGTCATTGCGTAAACGCCGCATAAAACGCGCATCACGCAAACGTAATACTGGATTGAGGCGGATGATTTGCTGGGCAAAAATGTCAATGTCATCAAGTTCGATAGCATGGCCTTTCTCATCGAGGAAACTGCGCAGCGTCAGAATAGAACCATCTTCCGCGAGCTCCCCCACCAGCCGATACATAATGCGATGAAAACCTTCCTCACCTGCCACCCATACCGGCGCAAGCGAACGATAACGTCGGCCAAGATGATGGCCGGGCGCGGTTTCCCGAAAGGTCAGTACAATATGTAAATGATGTTCCCGGCCCTGTACGTCCCCGGGCGGGAAATAGAAATCATCGCGATTGAAGTGATAGAGCGTTTGATGCGGCGACAATAATAGCGTTAATGCGTCCAGCAGGCTGGATTTACCCCAGGCGTTTTCACCGATCAGCACGTTATTTTGTTCAAGCATTAACGAAAGGCGGTTAATCCCCCGGAATCCGACAATCTCTACACGCTCAAGAAACATAACCCCTCCAGATTGGTTGATGCGCTTTCCTTTACCTGACCGGCTGCATAGTTCGAGTATAGCGACAGATTATGCGTACATCTCGGCCAAACTTTATACAATAAAAAACAGCCGATTTTTCCATTATTACCTACGCTTTATCTGACTGTTGTAAAACATTTTCATTCCTAGATGATTCTTATTTATTAATAAACTTTGTACACAATAAACGCGTATGTTGTTGAAAAGAATGGCATCGCATTGCCCCACGTCAATTTATGAGGATTTAATAGACTAGTTATGACATAGCGAACTCATTAATATCACTGCTCTTTTATTATTAACGTTACATCTTTCATGGTTGTAACAAACAATAATCGGGTAGGTGCCATTATATACCTCGCCCGGAATTCAATTTTTTGAAATGCAGAGGTGGTTATGTTTAGGAAATTAGCGGCAGAATTTTTTGGTACGTTTTGGTTAGTATTTGGTGGCTGTGGGAGTGCGGTACTGGCGGCGGCTTATCCGCAATTAGGAATAGGTTTTGCTGGGGTTGCATTAGCTTTTGGCTTAACCGTATTAACGATGGCTTATGCTGTCGGTCATATTTCCGGCGGTCACTTTAACCCTGCTGTTACTCTGGGTTTATGGGCCGGCGGTCGTTTCCCTGCCAAAGAAGTCATTGGCTATCTTGTTGCGCAAGTTATTGGCGGCATCGTGGCAGCCGGTATTCTCTATTTAATTGCCAGCGGTAAAAGTGGTTTTGATGCGGCGGCTAGTGGCTTTGCTTCAAATGGCTATGGCGAACATTCACCAGACCATTATTCCATGCTGTCAGCAATCATTATTGAAATCGTATTAACCTGCGGCTTCTTGATTGTTATTCATGGCGCAACAGATAAATTTGCTCCCGCCGGTTTTGCACCGATTGCTATCGGCCTGGCACTGACGTTGATTCACTTGATCAGCATTCCAGTGACTAATACTTCTGTGAACCCAGCGCGTAGTACTGCGGTGGCTATCTTCCAGGGGGGTTGGGCCTTACAACAGCTGTGGTTATTCTGGGTGATGCCAATTATTGGCGGTATCCTGGGCGGCGTTATCTACCGCACATTGCTGGAAAAACGTCACTAATTGACTCGCGTAGGGCGGATTCTTCTGCCCTACGCCAAAAGCTTTATCCCGCCGCATGTAATCTGCATAAAAAACCTCTTTTTTCGTAGCTTTACTCATTCCCTTTCTTTGGGTAGTGTGACATACGCCGTTACTTTTTTTGCAAGGATTGTCCGCACCATGTTTTCGGGATTGTTAATTATCTTAGTACCGCTGATCGTCGGTTATCTCATTCCATTAAAACAAACCAGTCTGCTCAAGCTTATTAATCGCCTGCTGAGCTGGATTGTTTATGTCATTCTATTTTTCATGGGCATCAGCCTCGCATTTCTCGATAACCTGGCCAGTAACCTGCTGGCGATATTTCAATATGCCGCGGTTAGCGTTGTGGTGTTATTGCTTTGCAATGCGGCAGCGTTGCTGTGGCTTGAGCGCTCTATGCCATGGCGACACAATCATGAACAAGAAAAGCTTCCTTCGCGCATAGCGATGGCGCTGGAATCTCTCAAACTGTGCGGCGTGGTGATTGCAGGATTTGCACTCGGTCTAACGGCATGGCCGATTCTGCAACACGCTACAGACGCCAGTGAATACACGCTAATCTTCCTGTTATTACTGGTGGGGATTCAACTGCGTAATAGCGGCATGACCTTAAAGCAGATCGTATTAAATCGCCGCGGCATGATTGTCGCCGTTGTTGTGGTGCTCAGCTCAATGGCGGGCGGCGTCATCAACGCCTTTATTCTCGACCTGCCAATCAAAACCGGCTTAGCCATGGCGTCAGGCTTCGGCTGGTATTCACTTTCCGGTATTTTGATGACGGAATCTTATGGCCCGGTGATCGGCAGCGCGGCGTTCTTCAACGACCTGGCGCGGGAACTGATTGCCATCATGTTGATTCCCGGTCTGGTGCGCCGCAGTCGTTCAACCGCTCTCGGGTTGTCCGGCGCAACATCAATGGATTTCACACTCCCGGTACTGCAACGCAGTGGCGGTCTGGAAATTGTCCCGGCGGCGATTGTTCACGGCTTTATCCTCAGCTTACTGACTCCGCTATTAATGGCTTTTTTCGCCTCCTGATACCTCATTGGCGGTAGGTTCCTGCCGCCAAAATTGCGCTAAATCAATCTCCTTTTAAGTTGCATTAAAAATACCTTTTCCCGGTGCAGTACTGAGCATAACCTTAAAGATGTATATCAAATATAACTTTAAAAGGTACGATTATGTTTTGTGTGCAATGTGAACAAACAATCCGCACCCCGGCAGGCAACGGCTGCTCTTACGCTCAGGGGATGTGTGGCAAAACGGCTGAAACTTCTGATCTCCAGGATCTGCTGATTGCTGCATTACAGGGGCTGTCTGCATGGGCGATTGCCGCACGTGAAGCCGGCATTATCGACCATGACATCGACAACTTTGCGCCACGCGCTTTCTTCTCAACCCTCACTAACGTTAACTTCGACTCGCCACGCATTGTCGGTTACGCGCAAGAAGCCATCGCGCTGCGCGAAAGCCTGAAAGCACGCACTCTGGCGATTAACCCAAACACCACCGTCACTAACCCAATGGCTGAACTGCAACTGGTCAGCAGCGATTTGGGCGACCTGCAACGCCAGGCGGCAGAATTCGCGCCAAACCGTGATAAAGCAGAAATCGGTGAAGATATTCTTGGTCTGCGCCTGTTATGCCTGTACGGCCTGAAAGGCGCCGCAGCGTACATGGAACACGCCCACGTACTCGGTCAGTACGACAACGACATCTACGCGCAGTACCATAAAATTATGGCGTGGCTCGGCACCTGGCCTGCAGATATGGGCGCGCTGCTGGAATGCTCGATGGAAATCGGCCAGATGAACTTCAAAGTGATGAGCATTCTGGATCACGGTGAAACCGAAAAATACGGCCATCCGACCCCATCGCAAGTGAATGTCCGTCCGGTTGCAGGCAAATGTATTTTGATCTCCGGCCACGACCTGAAAGATCTCTACAACCTGCTGGAACAGACTGAAGGCACAGGCGTAAACGTCTACACCCATGGCGAAATGCTGCCAGCACACGGTTATCCGGAACTGCGTAAATTCAAGCATATGGTCGGTAACTACGGCAGCGGCTGGCAGAATCAACAGAGCGAATTTGCCCGTTTCCCTGGCCCAATAGTGATGACATCCAACTGCATCATTAACCCAGAAGTCGGCTCTTATACCGACCGCATCTGGACTCGCAGCATCGTTGGCTGGCCGGGCGTTAGTCACCTTGAAGGCGATGATTTCACCTCAGTGATTACCCAGGCGCAACAAATGGCGGGCTTCCCGTACAGCGAAATCGAACATCTGATCACTGTCGGCTTTGGTCGTCAGACTCTGCTGGGTGCTGCCGATACACTGATTGATTTGGTCAGCCGCGAAAAACTGCGCCACATCTTCCTGGTCGGCGGTTGTGACGGCGAGCGCGGCGAACGTAGCTACTTCACCGACTTCGCCACCAGCGTGCCGAAAGATTGCCTGATTCTGACCCTTGCCTGCGGTAAATATCGTTTTAACAAACTGGACTTCGGTAACATCGAAGGCTTGCCGCGCCTGGTAGATGCCGGTCAATGTAACGATGCTTATTCAGCGATTATTCTTGCTGTCACCCTCGCAGAAAAACTCGGCTGTGGCGTCAACGATTTGCCGTTAAGCCTGGTTCTGTCCTGGTTTGAGCAAAAAGCGATTGTCATCCTTCTTACCCTGCTGTCGCTGGGCGTGACAAACATCGTCACCGGCCCGACAGCTCCAGGCTTCCTGACACCAAATCTGTTAGCTGTTCTGAACGAGAAGTTTGGCCTACGTGCCATTACCACCGTTGAGCAAGATATTGAACAGCTGATGAGCGCATAAGGAGCAACCATGACTATGCCAACGCCACTGTGCCCGCATCGTATGCAGGTGCACCATATTCACCAGGAAACGCCGGATGTCTGGACGCTGTCGCTGATTAATCACGACTTTTATCCCTACAAGGCCGGGCAATATGCGCTGGTGAGTATTCGTAATAGTGACGAAACACTACGCGCTTACACGATTTCTTCGACACCAGGACTCAGCCCGTTCATTACGTTGACTATCCGTGGCATCGAGAATGGCGTTGGCTCTCAATGGCTGACACAACAAGTGAAGGTCGGTGATTACCTGTGGTTGTCAGAAGGCCAGGGGGAATTTACCTGCGAAGAGCTGGCTGCCGAACGTTTCCTGTTATTAGCGGCAGGTTGTGGCGTAACGCCAATTATGGCGATGCGCCGCTGGTTAGCAAAACATCGCCCACAAGCCGATGTACAGGTTATTTATAACGTCCGCTCACCGGAAGACGTCATCTTTGCGCAGGAGTGGCGTAATTATCAGGTGACGCTGGTTGCTGAGAATAATGCGACGCATGGTTTTATCGCTGGACGCCTGACGCATAACATTCTGGCTAGCGTTCCGGACATTGCCTCGCGTACTGTCATGACCTGCGGCCCTGCGCCTTATATGGAAATGGTTGAGAAAGAAGTCAAAGCATTGGGCGTGAGTGAATTTTATTCGGAGAAATTCTTCACCCCCGTCGCAGCGCCCGTCGATAACGGTTTGAAGTTCACCACTTTAAAGCCGCTGCGTGAGTTCTACGCACCAGTCGGCAGCACCTTGCTAGCCGCGCTGGAAAGCAACAGTGTTCCGGTCAATGCCGCGTGCCGTGCAGGAGTTTGTGGAAGTTGCAAAACCCGAGTCGAATCCGGTGATTACACGGTCAGCAGCACGATGACGCTGACCGACACTGACATTGCTAATGGTTATGTGCTGGCCTGCTGTTGCCATCCGCAAGGTGATTTAGTTCTCGCTTGATCCCACTAGTGCCACTCTGATTTTGAGTGGCACTTTCTGCTCCGTATCTTCTGTTTCCTTGACTAAGCTTGTTTACGTTAACTGAATCGTGACAAGGAGCAGTAATGAAACAGACAGTAGCCGCTTATCTGGCAAAAACTCTCGAAAGCGCAGGTGTTAAACGTATCTGGGGTGTCACTGGCGATTCCCTCAATGGCCTGAGTGACAGCCTGAACCGCATGGGCACTATCCAGTGGATGCCCACCCGCCATGAAGAAGTCGCGGCGTTTGCCGCAGGCGCGGAAGCGCATCTTTCCGGCGAACTGGCGGTTTGTGCTGGTTCGTGCGGGCCTGGTAACTTGCATTTAATCAATGGCCTGTTTGACTGCCACCGCAACCGCGTTCCAGTGCTGGCGATTGCCGCACATATTCCGTCGAGTGAAATTGGCAGCGGTTATTTCCAGGAAACCCATCCCGAAGAGTTGTTCCGCGAATGCAGCCACTATTGCGAGCTGGTGTCATCCCCGGAACAAATTCCCCAGGTACTGGCGATTGCGATGCGCAAAGCGGTGCTTAATCGTGGCGTGTCAGTCATAGTTTTACCGGGCGACGTGGCGTTAAAACCCGCGCCAGAAACCGCCAGCACGCACTGGTATTCCGCGCCACAACCGGTCGTCATTCCGGCACACGAAGAGCTTAAAAAGCTTGCTCAATTACTGCGCTATAACGACAACATCGCTCTGATGTGCGGTAGCGGTTGTGCCGGTGCGCATGAAGAATTAGTGCAGTTTGCCGCCACCCTTAAAGCGCCGATTGTTCACGCGCTACGCGGCAAGGAGCATGTTGAGTATGACAACCCTTATGATGTCGGTATGACCGGCTTAATCGGCTTCTCGTCCGGGTTCCATACCATGATGAATGCCGACACGCTGATCTTGCTTGGCACCCAATTCCCGTATCGCGCGTTCTACCCGACGGACGCGAAAATTATTCAAATAGACATCAACCCTGGCAGTATCGGCGCTCACAGTAAAGTGGACATGGCGTTAATTGGCGATGTTAAAGCGACGCTTGCGGCACTGCTTCCACTTCTGGAAGAAAAAACCGACCGCAGCTTCCTCGATAAAGCGCTGGATAACTATCGCGAAGCCCGTGAAAGCCTGGATGAACTGGCACAAGCTGGCGATGGCAACGTTATCCATCCGCAATATGTCGCCCAGCAAATCAGCCACTTTGCCGACGAAGACGCCATTTTTACTTGTGATGTTGGCACGCCAACGGTCTGGGCTGCGCGCTATCTGAAAATGAACGGCCAACGCCGCCTGTTAGGGTCTTTCACTCACGGTTCAATGGCCAACGCCATGCCGCAAGCGCTTGGCGCAAAAGCCACTGCACCAAACCGACAGGTTGTCGCGATGTGTGGCGACGGCGGTTTCAGCATGTTGATGGGCGATTTTCTCTCGGTCGTGCAAATGAAGTTGCCGATCAAAATTGTGGTGTTTAACAACAGCGTGCTGGGTTTTGTGGCGATGGAAATGAAAGCAGGCGGCTACCTGACTGACGGAACCGAGCTGCATGCCACTAATTTTGCCAATATCGCCAACGCCTGCGGAATCACGGGTATTCGGGTTGAAAAAGCCGAGGAGCTGGATAACGCGTTGCAGCGTGCTTTTAGTATTGACGGCCCCGTTCTGGTGGACGTGGTAGTGGCGAAAGAGGAACTGGCGATCCCGCCGCAAATCAAGCTCGAACAAGCCAAAGGGTTTAGCCTGTATATGCTGCGTGCGATTATCAGCGGACGCGGTGATGAAGTTATCGAACTGGCGAAAACCAACTGGTTCCGGTAAAACATTCCTTTAATTGAGGATAATAATAAGGATCGACCGTGATTGACTTGCGCAGCGACACCGTAACCCGCCCGAGCGAAGAAATGCTCAAACGTATGATGGCAGCCCCAACGGGCGATGACGTTTATGGTGATGACCCTACGGTCAACGAACTACAAGATTACGCCGCCAAACTTAGCGGCAAAGAAGCGGCGCTATTTCTGCCAACCGGCACCCAGGCAAACCTGGTGGCGCTGTTGAGCCATTGCGAACGTGGCGAAGAGTATATTGTTGGGCAACTGGCGCACAATTACCTCTACGAAGCCGGTGGCGCTGCGGTGTTAGGCAGTATTCAACCGCAGCCTATCGATGCTAATCCAGATGGTTCACTGCCGCTTGATAAAGTCGCCGCGAAGATTAAACCAGACGATATCCACTTTGCGCGCACCAAACTGCTCAGCCTCGAAAATACCCATAACGGCAAAGTTCTGCCGCGTGAGTATCTGAAGCAGGCCTGGGAATTTAGCCGCAACCATAATCTGGCTTTGCACGTTGACGGCGCGCGTATCTTTAACGCCGTGGTGGAATATGGCTGCACGCTGGAAGAAGTGGTGCGCTACTGCGACACCTTCACGATTTGCCTCTCAAAAGGCCTCGGCACGCCGGTTGGTTCTTTGTTAGTCGGCAGCCACGAATACATCAAACGTGCGACGCGCTGGCGCAAAATGGTCGGCGGCGGTATGCGCCAGGCCGGTATTCTGGCAGCCGCAGGTTTGTACGCTCTTGAGAATAACGTGCAGCGCCTGAAAGAAGACCACGACAACGCGCACTGGCTGGCGGGTGAATTACGTGAAATTGGCGTCGATGTGACCCGTCAGGACACCAATATGGTGTTTGCGCGTGTTCCGGTTGAGCAGGCTGAAAGCCTTGGCAAGTTCATGAAAGAACGCGGTGTTCTGATGAGCGCAGGGCCAATCACTCGTCTGGTCGTGCACCTTGATGTGAATCGCCAACAACTGGCTGAAGTGGTTGCCCACTGGCAGGCATTTTTACAACGCTAAGTGAGGGTTCAGGGACGATGACACAGCCACAAAATATTCTGGTGCTCGGCGCAAGCGGCTATATAGGGCAGCATTTGGTGCCGCAACTTGCCCTGGCAGGGCATCATGTTACCGCCGCCGCAAGGCGGGTTGAGTGGCTGGAAAAACAACCCTGGGATTCGGTCGTCTGCCGCCATGTCGATTTGCAATGGCCGGAGACCCTCCCCGCGCTGCTGGAAGATGTCGATACGCTCTATTATCTGGTGCATAGCATGGGCGACGGAGCGGATTTCGTGGCCCATGAACGCCAGACAGCGCTCAACTTGCGCGATGCACTGCGCGCGCATCCGGTAAAACAGCTGATATTTCTCAGCTCGCTGCAAGCTCCGGAAGGTGATGGTGATTCTGAGCACCTGCGTGCTCGCCAGCTTACCGCCGATATTTTACGTGATGCTGGCGTACCGGTAACTGAAATTCGCGCGGGGATCATTGTCGGTGCGGGTTCCGCCGCTTTTGAAGTGATGCGCGATATGGTTTACAACCTACCGGTGCTCACTCCGCCACGCTGGGTTCGCTCACGTACTACGCCTATCGCTCTTGAGAATTTACTGCATTATTTAGTCGAACTACTGAAGCATCCTTCACAGGAAAACCGTGTCTTTGAAGCCGCTGGCCCTCAAGTATTGAGCTACCAACAACAATTCGAGCGCTTTATGGCGATTAGCGGCAAACGCCGCCCGTTGATCCCGATTCCGCTGCCGACCAGTTGGATCTCAGTGTGGTTCCTGAACATGATCACCTCCGTGCCGCCGACCATTGCCAAGGCGCTGATCCAGGGGTTAAAACACGATCTTCTGGCGGACGATCGCGAATTACGCGCGTTGATCCCGCAACAACTCCTGAATTTTGATGATGCAGTGCGCATCACGCTTGAAGACGAAAATAAACTCGCGAATTCACAAGACTGGGGATACGACGCACAGGCCTTTGCCCGCTGGCGTCCCGAGTATGGCTACTTCCCGAAGCAAGCAGGTTGTACGCTAAATACCACGGCTGAACTGGCAGATTTATGGCAAGTGGTGAATCAGATTGGCGGCAAAGAGGGTTATTTCTTCGGCAATATTCTGTGGAAAACCCGCGGCTACATGGATTTGTTAGTCGGGCATAAACTGGCAAAAGGCCGTCCGCCACGCGACATGCTCGAAGTCGGTGATCAAGTTGATAGCTGGAAAGTGATTATTGTTGAGCCGCAAAAAGAGCTGACGCTGTTATTTGGGATGAAAGCGCCAGGGCTTGGGAGGCTTTCATTCACCTTACGCGACCACGGCAAGCATCGTTCGCTTGATGTACGCGCATGGTGGCATCCGCACGGAACAGCCGGTTTGTTCTACTGGTTGGTGATGATCCCCGCGCATCTGTTTATTTTCCGTGGTATGGCCCGACGGATTTGTCAACTTTCCGAACAATTGTCACATAAAGTCCGTTAAGTTCTCCTAATCTTTGGTATTCCCATTGCAAGCGCTGCCATTTCACGGAAAAATGCGCAGCGTAAATCTCAATTATCATGAGTTGGTTGACATGAAGGTACTGGTAACGGGCGCCACCAGCGGCTTAGGCCGAAACGCGGTCGAGTTTCTTTGCGCTAAAGGCATCAGCGTTCGGGCTACCGGGCGCAATGAAGCCATGGGTAAACTGCTGGAAAAAATGGGTGCAGAGTTTATTCACGCT
The DNA here is from genome assembly GCF_022134725.1 of Buttiauxella sp. S19-1. Classification (NCBI taxonomy): domain Bacteria; kingdom Pseudomonadati; phylum Pseudomonadota; class Gammaproteobacteria; order Enterobacterales; family Enterobacteriaceae; genus Buttiauxella; species Buttiauxella sp. S19-1. The sequence continues at coordinate 1,537 of NZ_JAHWLU010000010.1, read as the reverse complement.
GACCTTACCGAATTGGTTTCCTCGCAGGCCAAGGTAATGCTGGCTGATGTCGATACGCTTTGGCATTGCTCGAGCTTCACCTCACCGTGGGGGACTCAGCAAGCGTTCGATCTGGCTAACGTCCGTGCCACTCGTCGCTTAGGTGAATGGGCCGTTGCCTGGGGTGTACGTAACTTCGTGCATATTTCCTCGCCGTCGCTCTACTTTGATTACCACCACCATCGCAATATCAGCGAAGAATTTCGCCCTGTCCGCTTTGCTAACGAATTTGCCCGCAGTAAAGCCGCCAGTGAAGAAGTGATTCAGCTGTTAGCGCAATCAAACCCGCACACACGCTTCACCATTTTGCGCCCGCAAAGTTTGTTTGGCCCGCATGACAAAGTCTTTTTCCCACGCCTGGTGCATATGATGCGCCACTACGGCAGCGTTTTGTTGCCACGCGGCGGCGATGCGATGGTGGATATGACTTATCTTGAGAATGCGGTGCATGCGATGTGGCTCGCCTCTCAGCGTTGCGAATCGTTACCCTCGGGGCGTGCGTATAACATCACCAATATGGAAGCTCGCCCGTTGCGCGTTATCGTGCAAAAGCTGATTGATGACTTAGAGATTAAGTGCCGCATTCGCTCTGTTCCGTATCCAATGCTGGATATTATCGCTCGCAGCATGGAGCGTTTTGGCGACAAATCCGCCAAGGAACCTGCACTAACGCATTATGGTGTATCGAAACTTAATTTTGATTTAACGCTGGATACCACACGTGCAGAAACAGAATTGGGTTATCAGCCGATTGTGACGTTAGATGAAGGCATTCGGCGTACCGCGCTGTGGTTACGTGACCACGGTCAAATATCAAAAAAATAAGTAATATCAAAGAAAATTGATTTAAGGATTTAGCATGGATTGTAGTCGCATAACACTAAGCATTATAATTCCATGCTATAACTCATCTGAGTATATTTCCGAATGCTTGCTTTCTGTCCTACCGTTTATTGATGAAAACATTGAAGTCATCGTGATAAACGACGGTTCTACAGATAATAGTCTGGATATCATTACAGACACTGTTCAACAATACCCTGGTAAAAACATTAAAGTTATAACCCAGGAAAATGCGGGACTTTCTGCATCAAGAAATAAAGGGATATATGTAGCGCAAGGCAAATACATATCCCTGTTAGACTCAGATGATTTTTACCATAGTGACTTCTGGTCAGAGATTTTACCCGTCCTCAACGATTCTACAGTTGATATTATTGAGTTTAATGCAGAGCAGTTTGAGCATGAAACCAGCAATATTGTCGAGCATATCGACTGTGCAGTTTTTACCAGGAAAAATCAGATATGTTCAATCAGTCAGCTCAAGCCAGCATTTCAGCGTTGTAAGTGGTATCCATGGGCCAGGGTTTACAAAACCTCGCTGTTTTTGGATAACAACGTGGAGTTCCCGACTGGAAGACTATATGAAGACATGAGTACTATCCCTGCTCTATATTTAAACAGTAAATGTATTTATGGTATTAGCAAATCCCTCATC